>DASPMK010000265.1:0-9968 GCA_035627075.1 Azospirillaceae bacterium | reverse complement strand
CAGGAAGAGAGCGAGTTCGGCCACCTCCTCCGGTTGACCGAAGCGGCGGGCCGGGGTTCGGCCGACAAGGGCACGGTCATCGACACGTCCTTGCCTGATGAGCTCGTCGAGCATGGCCGTGCGCACGTAGCCGGGGGCGATGCCGTTGACCCGAACCCCGTGCGGCGCCCATTCGATGGCCAGGACGCGGGTCAGCATGTCCACCGCGCTTTTGGTGGCGCAATAGCCGGCGCGGTCTGGTGCCGCCACCGTGCCGTACATCGACCCCATGTTGATAATTGTGCCGCGTCCCTGCGTGACCATGTGGCGGCCCGCCGCCCGCGCGCACAGGAAGACGCCGGTCAAGTTAATATCCACCGCACGTCGCCATTCGGCGGGGCTCAACTCAAGCGTCGGCTTGTTGCAGGAAATGCCGGCGTTGTTGATCAGCACATCGAGACCGCCCAGAGTCTCGACCACCCATGTCACGGCGGACTCCACTGCGTCTTCGTCGATCACCGACGCGGCAATAGCAAGCGCCGGCACCCCGCGGGCGCGAAGTTCCCCGGCCGCCGCCTCGACGGCCGGTGCGTCGAGGTCGAGGAGAGCGATGGCGTGACCCGCCGTCGCGAACCGTTCGGCAATGGCTCTGCCGATACCGGCGGCGCCACCGGTGACCAAAGTTACGGGGGACCGAACTTGACCCTGTCGATCGTTCTCAGGCATGACGTCTCCGGAATCGGAAGATCCTATTGTCTGGCAAATGAGAGCGTGAGTCGGTCCGGGAATGGGGTCCGTCATCCATCACGCTACTTCCAGCCATTGGCGGCGGATATCGTGCCGGTTCTGGATGTCCTGCGCGGGGCACTCGAACTGGATGGCCCCGTGCCCCATTACCAGAACGTGCTGCGCCACCTTCAGAGCCATGCTCATCTTCTGCTCGACCAGCAGGACGCCGACGCCGCGCTGATAGATGTCGCGGATAACTTCCGTCACCACATCAACGATCTTCGGCGCCAGCCCTTCCGTCGGCTCGTCCACCAGCAAAACCAAGGGGTTGCCCAGAAGCGACCGGCAGATGGTCAACATCTGCTGCTCACCGCCGGACAAAGTGCCGGCCTTCTGGTTACGCCGCTCGCGCAGGCGGGGGAAGTAAGTGAACATATCCTCCGTCGTCCACCGGGGGGCGCCCTCGACGCCGGGCAAGATGCCCATGCATAGATTTTCCTCCACCGTCAGGTTGGGAAACGCCAACCGCTCCTCGGGTACATATCCCAGCCCGTGACGGGCTACCGCATGGGTGCTACGCCCGGCCAGTTCCTGCCCGCGCAGGCACACTGATCCGGAGGTCGGGGTCAGCCAGCCCATCATCGCCTTCAAGGTCGTGGAGCGTCCCGATCCGTTACGGCCCAGGAGACTGATGATGGCGGGTTCCGGCATAGCAAAAGAGACGCCTTGCAGAATGTGGCTTTTGTCATAGTGGGCGTGCAGATTATCGACGCGCAGCAGCATCAGGCGGCCTCCTCGCCGAGATAGGCCTCCTGGACCTCGCGGTTGGCCCGGATCTCGTCCGGGGTGCCGGTCGCCAGGATCTGGCCGTAGACCAGGACGGAAATACGGTCGCACAGGCTGAAGACCACGCTCATATCGTGCTCGACCACCAGCAGGGTTTTGCCCTTCGTCACGTCGCGGATCAATTCGACGATATAGAACGTTTCCTCGCGCGACATGCCGGCGGTCGGTTCGTCGAGCAGGATGACTTCCGGACTGGTCGCCAGCGTCATGCCGATTTCCAGCGCCCGCTGCTCCGAATAGGTAAGGTCCGCCGCCGCCGTTTCGGCCCGGTGGCCGAGGCGCACCCGGTCGAGGAGCGCGCGGGATTCCTCGTTGATGCGATGCTTTGCCTGAATGCGGCTGAACAGGTCGAAGAGCACGCCGTGCCGGGCCATGACGCCCATGCGGATGTTCT
The DNA here is from genome assembly GCA_035627075.1 of Azospirillaceae bacterium. Lineage (GTDB taxonomy): Bacteria > Pseudomonadota > Alphaproteobacteria > Azospirillales > Azospirillaceae > DASPMK01. The sequence goes on along the minus strand of DASPMK010000265.1, from coordinate 8,020 downwards.
CGAACGCCGACAGGCGGCTGAAGATGTTCGTAATCTGGAAGGACCGGGCGAGGCCCATCCGGTTGATCCGCTCAGGAGCCAATCCCTGGATCGGGCGGCCGTTCAGCGTGATGACGCCCGCGCTGGGCGGATAGGCCCCGGAAATGAGGTTGAACAAGGTCGATTTTCCGGCCCCGTTGGGGCCGAGCACCGCGTGTCGCTCGCCACGGCGGATGGCGAGGTCGACGCCACGCATGATCGGCAGTCCGTCGAAATGCTTGTCGAGGTTCTGGATGACCAGGACGTGGTCTTCGGTCGCCATGGGGTGAGGGGGGGTGGGCTGGCGGCTCATGGGATTGTCTCCGTCCTCAGGCGGTGCCATGGGCGGGCACGACGGAGGGATCGGGGTCTCGTCGATCCTCGTGCCACAGGCGGGCGATGGTGCCGCGCAGCCGGGTCAGGAGCAAGAAACCGGCGGCGAAGGCGATCAGCGGCGGAATCCAGGTCGCCGGGCTGAGCGGCTGCCAGGATACGCTGAATAGAACCACCGGCTCCCACGCGCCTGTCCGCTCGATCATCGCCCGGTAGGATTGGGAGAAGATATGCTCGGACATCTGCACCACGAAGACTATCGCCGCCGCCGCCAGCAGAATGCCGATAGCGGACAGGGTGTAAGGCAGGACCAGACGGCCCCACGGCAGACGGGAACGCTGGACGATGTGGGCCTGAATGATGCTGCCGATGCCCGATGGGGCGTACAGCATCACCAGCGTGAAGATGATCCCCTGGTACAACAGCCAGGATCGCGTCATTTCGGACATTAGAAAGGTGAAGAGCGTCAACACCGACGCACCGATGATAGGCCCGAAGAACAGGCCCGATCCGCCGACGATAGTATGCAGCACCACCTGGGCCGAAACCTGGGTGGAAAAAATGCTGTAGTTGGCGGTTTCGCTCGACATAGCCAGCAACCCGCCGGCCACACCGCTGAACATGGCGGAAATGCCGAACACCAATGTCTTGGTGGCGTGGGCGTTGTAGCCCATGAAGCGCACCCGTTGCTCGTTGTCGCGCAACGCCAGGGTCAACCTCCCGAATGGCGTGTGCGTGTAGGCATAGAGCAGGGCGATGCATGCCACGACCCAGGCGAGCGTGACGTAATAGACTTCGAGGCTCGACCCGAAGCTGAACCCCATGGACGGCATGCGCATGGACGACAGACCGGACTCGCCACCGAAGGCCCCCTTCCAATGCGGGGCCAGGGCGTGCGGCATCTCGGCCAACGCCAGCGTGACCAGGGAGAAATAGACGCCCGTCCGTTGGGTCGCGAAATAACCGGCACCGAGCCCGGCGATCAGCCCGGCCAGACCGCCCGCCAGCGGCAGCAGCGGGGTGGGGAACGGAAAGCCGTTTTCGATCGCGCCCATCAGATGCAGCACGGCGAAGGCGCCCAGCCCATAGTAGGCGGCATGGCCGAAGGACAGCATGCCGCCCTGCCCCATCAGCAGGTTGAACGCTGCCGCGAAGAGCGAGGCGATCAGGACATCGGTGAGGGTGTTCTGCCAGCCCAACCCGAGGGTCGGCGGCAGGGCGACCAGGAGCACCGCGGCGAGGGTGCCAAAAATCAGCCTGTAAACCGACATGGCGCCCCCTCAGGTCTTCGAGCCCATCAGGCCCGCCGGGCGGACCAGAAGGACGATCAGCATCAAGACGAACGGCACGGTGCCGGAGATTGACGACAGGGTCAGACTCAGCGGGCCGCCGATGCCGTGTGCCCAGCCGTCCAGGCCCAGGGGCGCCAGAAGGTCGGCCGGCGACCAGTCGAAGCCGATCGCGAGGGATGTGAAGATACCGATCAGCAGCGATGCCACCAGCGATCCGCCCAGCGAACCCAGCCCCCCAACCACAACCACGACGAACACGATCACGCCAAGTTCCATGGCCATATTCGGGTTGGTCGGGAAAAAAGCGCCGGCAACCGCCCCCGCCAGACCGGCCAGAGCCGCCCCGGTGCCGAACACGCCCATGGACACCAGCGGTACGTTGTGCCCCAGCGCCTCGGCCATTTTGGGCAAACGTTCGGCCCCGCGCACGATGATGCCGATACGCGTGCGGGTCAGCAGAAAGAACAGGGCGGTGAACATGGCGACCGCTACCAACCCGATGAATACGCGGTAGAACGGATAGTTGATGCCGAATAGGGTAAAGGCCGCAAAGTTCAATTCGGCTGGCATCTGGTAATTGACTGGAAAATCACCATAGAACAGCTTAACGAGTTCTTCGCATATGAAGGTTAGACCGAAGGTCAGCAACAGTTGATGGGCATGGCCGTGGCGATGCACACGACGCAGCATGAAGCGCTCGATCACGACTCCGATGATGCCGACCAGCAGTGGCGCCACCAGAAGCCCGATCCAGAAGTTGAACAGGCCCGACAGTGTATAGGCGAAGTAGGCTCCCAGCATGTAGAACGACGCGTGCGCGAAGTTCAGCACGCCCATCATACCGAAGATCAGCGTCAGCCCGGCCGACACCATGAACAACAACATCCCGTAGATGGCGCCGTTCAGGATGGAGGTGATGAAGAATTCCATGGGCAGTCTCCCGATTGGACTCCGGCGAGGCGCGGACGACTGCCCGCCCGCGCCCTTGGGGACTATTGTGGGCGTACCATCCTGCAGGATACCTGGACCGGATACAGCACTTCTTCAGCGGGCAGGACCTTGATTGGCTGGAAGCCCAGGTTGGTGCCGTCGACCGGGTATTTGACGCCAGCCTCCACACGCGACACCACGATCGGCATCTGGGTCTGGTGGTCTTCCTTGCGGATCGCCTGCGTCCCCATGTCGGTTTCCAACGTGGTATTCTCCAGCGCCAGGGCGACCTTGTTGATGTCGATGGCGCCGCCGCCGAAAGTTACCGTCTGAAGAGCGGCGATCAGCATTCTGACGGCGTTGACGGTGGTCGGCTCGACGTAAGCCGGGATGTGGCCGGTGACGCTCTTATAGTCCTGGGCGAAAACGCCGCCGGTCGCCTCGGGATTGTAGGTATGCGCGACATAGTGGCCGAGCGCCAGTTGGCCGGCGTTGCCGATATTGCCGATCTGGTCGAGAAACATTGTGGCGAAGCGCGCCTTCAGGCCGGCGTTGCCCGCGGCCTTCATCAACAGCAGGAGATCGTTTGACCAGTTGCCTGTGATCACGGTATCGGGCTTGGCGGCCTGGATTTTGGCGACGAAGGGCGCGAAATCCTGGATGCGGTTCACCTCGTGCAAAACGGCTTCCACAACTCCGTACCCACCGGCCTTGGCGCTGCTCTTGATCGCGGTTTCGACGTCCTGGCCCCAGGAATAATTCTGGTTGATGGAATAAATGCGGCTGCCGAGCGTGCCTTCTTCCTTCATCACCTTGACCAAGGCATCGACGCGCATCGGAGCGGTGGTGGTGAAACGGAAGCTGTGGAAGTGGCACTTCTCGCCCGTCAACTCCATCGCCTCGGCGCCGACATTGAGATACAGCACCTCCCGGCCCGGATTGCGCAGGTTGTGCTTGCGCACATCTTCCGAGATCTGGCCGGCGATGGCCGAGGACGATCCCTGGATGACAACATGGACACCATCGGCCAGCGCCTGCTTGAACTTCGCCGATGCCCCGGCGGTGTTGCCGCCGTTGTCGTATTCGGTAACGACGATTTTCTCGCCATTGAATCCGCCGGCGGCATTCACCTTGTCGACCACGTAGTTCGTGGCGAGGACGTTGGGTCGGCCGGTCGAGGTCTGGCCACCGGACAGACTTTCAATGATGGCGACGCGCAGCGGTTCGGCCAAGGCGCCCGAAACCGGGGCTACGGCAACCGGAACCGCCAGCGCGATGGCGCTGAAAAGTGCAGGAGCGGCCTTCATGGATTACTTCCTCCTTGTTTTATCAGAGGTTTGGTTGTGCAGTGGTCGGTACTGGGAGATCGGACGCGGTTAAGAATTCGGCCAACAGGGCAAGCTGGGCCTCAAGCATGTGAAATCCTTCATGCATCCGGCATCCCATGCCCGCGGCGGCCTCCAGCAACGCCGTGCGCGCCGGTTGCATGACGACCTCGGCCACGATTGCCGCCCCCTCCAGCCGCTCCACCCGCACAGGCAGGGGATCGTCCGGCTTCAGGCCCAACGAGGTGCCATTGACGACAAGGGAGCAACCGCGTGGATCGGGATCGCCGGCATCAACCGCGACGCCGGGAAAGGCTGTGGCGACCCGGTTTGCCAGTTTTTCGGCTTTGACGGCGGTGCGGTTGGCGATGGTCAGGTGCGCCACCCCGGCGGCCGCCAGAGCGAACGCGATGGCAGCCGCGGCTCCACCCGCTCCAATCAGAAGCACGCGGTGACCGGCGGGATCGATTCCTTGGCTGCGTAATCCTCCGACAAAGCCCCGGCCATCGAACATTTCGCCGATCATGCGGCCGTCGGGAGCGCGACGCACCACGTTGGCGGCACCCACCAGCCTCGCTTCCGGGCCAAGGTCATCACACAGGGCGGCGATAGCCTCCTTGTGCGGAACGGTAGCCACGATCCCGTCGAGGTTCCCGATTCGGCGCAGGCCGGCGAACCACGACGCCAAGTAAGCGGAGGGGACGTGCATCGGCACCATCACCGCGTCGATGCCACGGACGGCGAACAGCCGATTCAGCGATTGTGGCGTACGAACGTGGGCGATGGGATCGGCGACAATTCCGACGAGGCGCGTGGCGCCGGTGATTTCGGGCACGGAATACATCTCCCTCCATGACGCCGGCTTGCCGTTCCGCCTTATTTCTGCGCGCGGTTGAACCGTGTCCACGGTCCGTTGCCGGTCCTGCAGGGCAATAAAATAATGTTATCATGTTATAATATTGTTAGACAAGTGGGTGATTTGTAAGACCCACGGACCGCCGGGCGGTCGCCCGCGAGGGCAACCTGTCAACCGGCGGCTTGTCCAGGCCACTCCCGATTAATACTGACAGTGTTCCATCTCGCTTGCCGGAGGAAGGTCATAGCCGACCTTCACCATCCCCATGGGTGTCGGGCTAGCGGTATTGTGGGGGATTACCCTCATACTCCAGGGGAATTCCGGCTTCCTGGGCAAGTGGGCGGAGTTGGTCGAAGTTTTGCTTGATGACCAGCAGCCTATCGGCCGAGAAGGTGCGCAATTCCAAATCCTGGGTTTCGGCCGCTTCCGTCTGGTAAATCCGCAAGAGGTCAAGATGGCCCGTGCTCGCCAACCGCAGGTATTCCTGGTCGAAACTGCTACCTGAGAGGCTGTCCAGCCGTTGGACCGGACTGCCGGCCGCCGCCTGTCCCCCCGACAGTGCCGGCGTGATCTGCTTGCCCTGGGCGAGTTGGGTCAGCGACTGGTTCAGCAATTGGAAATCCTGGGTGATCTTGCCGGCGAGTTGGCGCAGTTGGGGGTTCTCAGCCTTCTCGGCGGCGATCCGCGCGGCTTCCATCTGCGTCTGGCCGGCGGTAAGCGCCTGTTCGACGAACATCCGGTTGAAAGCCAGCGGCCCCTCCGCCCCGACCACCGGCGGCGGCAGGTGGGCGGTCGAGGGGGGGCGGATGTTGTCCTGGGCGAAGCCTTCGGCGGCCAGGAACGGCATCACGGCGGCCAAGGCGATCAACTTCGCAAGCATCAGGTTCATGAAGTCCCCCTCAAGCGGTCACCTGTCGGTAGATCGCGGGAAGTGCCGCGGACAGACGCGATACATGCGGGAGAATCGCGTAGGAACCGCGCCCGAACAGGTACGGAAAATAGTCGCGCGCTTCGGTGTCCACGGTCACCCCGAACACCTTCAGACCCTGCCGGCGCGCCTCGTGGATGGCGACACGGGTGTCCTCCACGGCGTAGCGGCCTTCGTAATGGTCGATGTCGTTGGGCTTGCCGTCCGTCAACAAGAGAAGAAGACGGTGCCGATTCGGCCGCTCCTCCAGCCGGGTCGCGACATGGCGCAACGCCGCGCCGATCCGGGTGTACTGACCGGGCTTCAACGCCTGGATGCGCCGTGCGACACGGGCCGAAAGGGGTTCATCGAAATCCTTCACCGTCCGCACGCTGACCGACGAGCGGCGGCGCGAGGTGAAGGTGAAAATGGCGTGGTCGTCACCGCAGGTCCACAAACCGTGGCTAAGCGCCAGCAGCGCTTCCTTCTCCACATCGAGCACACGGCAGCCTTCGACGAAGCTGTCGGTGGACAGTGAGACGTCCATCAGCACGGCGACCGCCAGATCGCGGGCGACGTTGCGCACGCTGAGATAGATGCGGTCGTTGCCGGCGTTGCCGGCGCGGATGTCAGCGCGGCTGAGCACCAGCGCCGATAGATCGAGATCATCGCCGTCGGCTTGGGCCGGCATGACCTGGCGCCGAGGTCGGAGCGCCTCGAACTGACGCCGCACTCGGCGGATGCGGCGCCATGCATCCTCATCCGGACGCCAGTCCTCGCCTTCCTCCGACGCCGGTTCGGCGATGACCCGGCAATGGTCGGGCAGGTAGGCGCCGCGTTTGTAGTGCCATTCGGGGTAGGTCAGTTCGGCGACAATGGGTACCGCGTCGACGGCCTCGCCCGGGCGGTCGAGATCGAGCTTGAGGCGGGTGGCGGCCGGGCGCTCGTGCTGGCCCAAGGTCAATTCGTCCAGATCCTCGGCGGCACGCTTGGCGTTTTCGACGTCATCGTCCTCAATGGCGCGGTTGATGTTGGTCATCTCCGACAGTGAGATGATTTGCTCGAAACGGTTGAATACCAGAGGGTCGCGGCGTCGCGTCTGGTCGTTGGGGCGGGTGGCGGCTTTGCGGCGCTTCGGGTCGGGTTCGGCGGCGCTGCCGCCTTCAGGGGTATCGGGCGCACCGTCGCGACGGACTTCCGGGCTCTCCACCGCCTCGCCCCACAGCGGCACCGGCAGGAACGTCCGGTAGCCGCGCGGCGCCGTCAGCCGGTCGAGCGGCCGGGCGGGGTCCAGGATGGCGGCCGTCTTCTCGTCCTCGGGCATCTCGGCGCCCAGGAGCCGGCGGACGGCGCTTTCCGCCGCCGCTTCCCAGGGCGGCAGGGAGCGTTTCGGGCGAATGGCGGCGATGGCGGCACCCAGGGGGGCGTAGGACCGGCGCAAGCCCGGCCAGTCCTCCAACACCCGCGCCGTCGTGGCTGCCGCGCGGCGCAGGAAAGCGGCATCGGCTTGGAGCGGATCGGCGGGACGGGGCACGGGCGGGCCGAGATGGGCAAAGAAGGCGGCCAGCCATTCGTAAAGCCGCTCGTTGAGCACCCGGTCGGGCAGGATGTCGAGTTGCGACGGCAATTGCAGCGTGATGCCGTCCAGCACCGGGCGCTCCAACCGTTCGGTGCCCAGCCCGATCTTTTGCTTCAAGGTCAGCCGGTGCCCGGACGCCCCGGCCGAGCCGGCCGCCAGCCGCACACCCCCCGGGCCGCCCAGGGCGTGGAACAGTACGGCCAGCCGTGGGCGCACGGACTCCAAGGTGACGGCGGCCTGGGGATGGCGGGGGTAGCTGACGGCGTTGCCGACCAGCCGATCCCACAGCCGGCCAATGGTTTCCTCCGGTTCGAACCACGAGGCCATGGCCGTCAGCCCAGCGCGATGTCGGCGGTGCGCAGCAGCGCCTCGCGAACATCGGTGTCGTCGGTCAGCGGCTCGATCATCGCGGCGCGGATCGCCAGATCGGGCTTCAGCCCGCTGGCGATCAGGGTTGCGCAATAGACCAGAAGTCTTGTGGAAACCCCTTCCTCCAGATCCTGCCCCTTGAGACGGCGCAACGCATTGGCCAACCGAACCAGCGGCTTGCAGCGCTCGACGGCCAAGCCGCTTTCCTCGGCGACGATGGCGGCTTCGGCTTCGGGGGGCGGAAAGTCGAACTCGACAGCGATAAAGCGTTGCCGGGTGGAAGGCTTCAGCGCCTTCAGGATGTTCTGGTAGCCGGGATTGTAGGACACCACCAGCATGAAGTCGTCCGGTGCCTCCAGCAACTCGCCGGTGCGTTCCAACGGCAGCAGGCGGCGGTCGTCGGTCAGCGGG
>DASPMK010000264.1:0-5216 GCA_035627075.1 Azospirillaceae bacterium | reverse complement strand
TCACCATGCAGGTGGCCCGCCTGCTGGAGCCGCATCCGCGTACGCTCGTCGGCAAGCTTCGAGAGATGGTGCGGGCGGTGCAGTTGGAGCGACGCTATGACAAGCGCGCCATTCTGGGCATGTACCTGACGCTGGCGCCCTTCGGCGGCAACATCGAGGGGGCGCGGGCGGCGTCGATGGCGCTGTTCGGCAAGGCGCCGCGTGACCTGACGCCGGCCGAGGCAGCGCTGTTGGTGGCCCTGCCGCAGGCGCCGGGCCGGCTGCGCCCCGACCGCGCCACCGAGGCGGCCCGGCTGGCCCGCGACCGGGTGCTGGCGCGTGGGCAGGCGGCCGGCATCCTGACGGCCGCCACGGCGGCGGAAGCGCGCGAGGAGCCGGTTCCCGAACGCCGCCTGCCTTTCCCACAACGAGCCTTCCATCTCGCCGACCGGCTGCGGGCGGAACATCCGGGACGCCGCGTGCTGCGAAGCACGCTGGATGCCGGCCTCCAGCGCGCGGTGGAGGATTTGGCCCGCGAGGAGATGCGCACCCTGCACCCCCGCGCCGGGCTGGCCATTCTGGTGGTGGACAACGCCTCGCGCGCCGTGGTGGCCCATATCGGCGCGCCTGATCCCTTCAATGAGCGGCGGCTGGGCGCCATAGATATGACGCGGGCGGTGCGCTCGCCCGGTTCGGCCCTGAAACCCTTTATCTACGGCCTGGGTTTCGACGACGGCGTGATCCATCCGGAAACGCGGGTGGCCGACGTCTCCACCCGTTTCGGTGACTATGCCCCCGCCAACTTCGACGACAGCTTCCACGGTGACCTGACGGTGCGGGAGGCGTTGCAGCGCTCGCTCAACGTTCCGGCGGTGCTGGTGCTCGACAAGGTGGGGCCGATGCGCTTCGCCGAGACCCTGCGCCGGGCGGGAGCCCGGCTGACCCTGCCGCCGGGGGCGGGGCGCCCGGGGTTGCCTCTGGCGCTGGGCGGGGTTGGTATCAGCCCGTGGGATCTTGCCACCCTGTACGTCGGGTTGGCCCGCGACGGGTATGTCGCCCCGCTGCATGTCATGGCCGACACGCCCGAGGCATCGGCGGCGCCCTTGATGACGGCAACCTCGGCCACCCAGGTCGCGGCCATCCTGGCGGGCACGCCGCCGCCGCCGGGATTGGTGCGTCTGGTGGGCGTCGGCCGGCGTTCGGCCATCGCCGTCAAGACCGGCACCAGTTTCGGTTTTCGCGACGCCTGGGCCTTCGGGATGACGGCGCGCTGGACGGTGGGGGTGTGGGTCGGCCGTCCCGACGGCACCCCCAGCCCCGACCGCTACGGCCGCAACACTGCCGCCCCCGTCCTCCATGCCGTGTTCGACCGGCTGCCCGACGGCGGCGGCCCCCCGGTCGCCCCACCCTTGGAATTGACGGCGGGAACCGGGCGCGGCGCCCCCGATCTGCTGCGCCGGGTGGAGGCGGGAACGGGGCTTGACCGGCCCATCGCCCTGCCGGACCCTGACCGGCTGCGTCTGACCTTCCCGACACCAGGGGCCGTGATCGACCTGAGCACTCCGGACGGTGATTTCGCCCCTGTGGTGTTGAGCGCCAGCGGCGGTCGGCGCCCTTTCACCTGGGTGGTCAACGGCCACCGAATGGAGGCCTCGCCCCTGCGGCGGGAGATGGAATGGCAGCCGGAGGGACCGGGCTTCGCGCGCGTCGTGGTGATCGACGGCGTCGGGCGGGCCGTTGCCGCCGAGTTCCGCATCCGCTGAGTGATACCGGCCCGGCGTGTTGCACGGAAGGGACTGAAGGCAAGAGGTTGCCCCCGCCCCGCTTATTCATCAGGCGATGCGGACGGAATTCGGACGTCCCAGGTCGAGCACGGGGACGGGGACGGCCTTCCGAGCAAAGTGATAGCGATCGCCGCCTTCTGGGCTTGGCCGAAGGTGCTGTCGGCCAAGCATATCAAGCTGGCGCGGCGGCCGGGAACGCCGATTACTCGGCGGCGATGATGTGCAGGTGGGACGCCGCTTCGCGGCGCGGCTCGACGATACCGAAGCGGCACGACAACTCGTCGATCAGACCTTCCAGCATATCGGCCTGGCGGGCCAGCGAATGCAGGGTGTCTCCGTCTTCGACCTCTTCGCTGATGGCCGCGATTTGGGCGAGGGCGGCGTTGCAGTGCTCCACCGCGGCAAGGGCGAAGTCCACCGGGGCTGCCACCGGAACATCGGAGTACAGGGACATGATGCTTCTCCATTTGGCGATCTGGAATAACCCGGAAGCAAGGATCATGCCCATTGTCATCGGGCCTAAATCAAGGGATTAACCCTAAAGTTGCCGTTGCAGAATGCGAATTGGCCGGTGCAATTGCCAAATTGCGAATTAATTACTAAGCTAATGCTTTAATAGCATAGTGGTATATGCCCGATCATCCCGTCGGGCGTTGTCCCGGACGATGAGAGCGAAAGCGAGGCAAGTGAAGGGCGCGCCTCGCGCCGTCGGTCATACTATGATGTCGAGGGATGAACCGCGCGCCGGCGTTCCAACCGGCGGCGGCGCTCCAGCCGGGGGGCCGGAAACCGGGGCCGGCTCGGGTGCGACGCGGTGGACGAAGCCGACGGCATTCTGCCGGACGGTTGTCATCTGCGCGCCAAGCAGTTGCAACATGCCGCGCGGCACCGGATTTACAGGCGCGGAAATGGACATGGTCATGGGTCCAAGCCTTTCCCCCCGGTTGGGCTTTGCCATGAAGACAGCACGATGAGTTTGCGCAACCGCCGACGCGAGTCAACCGGAATCCTCGACGCACCGGCCTCTTCCGCCTTGCCGCATACGGCAATGTGCTCGGAGCCGGCCAAGGGGATTTCCGATGGAGGCAACGAGTTGCTCCACGATCCATTCGGGCGCGTGGCTTATCTTGGGATATAAATTACCGGAAAGAAACAGGTTGTCGCAGCGCAACAATTTTTCTCTTATTTGCCCAAAATGAGCTTTCCCTTTGACAGGGAAAATCACTGTACCTATCCTGCCGGGATTGCGAGACATTTGCGGCCATCATGATTTCCTACGCCGTTTATATTCAGAAGGATGGACGATGGTGGGTGGAGAAGAATTTCCCTGCCAACGCCAAGAATGCGGCCGTGGATCTCGCCAATGACATTGCCCGCACGACACCGTGGTTCTCGGTGAGGGTGGTCCGGGAGGTGCATGAGGCACACTCCAATACCTTCAACGAGCAAGTCATCCTCAAACTCGACGCCACCAAACCGCCCCCCATCTCGCGTGCCCAATTCACCGGCGGTGGAGGCGGCAAAGCCGGCGGAGGCGGCAAGGCGGCGGGTGGGGCCGTGGCCCGCAAGGCATCGGCGGGCATGGAGGAGGCCGGCGGCTCCCGGCGCTCGCTGGGCAGGGTGCTGGCCATGGCGGTTCCTGGTGGCGTGCTGACCGGGGCGGCGATTTCGGCGATGATCTTTTACGCCGCCGTGCGCCTGAACATCCCGGCGGTGACGGCCGTCGCCACATCGCCTTACGCATTGTTCACCTATTTCTTCGTCTCGGCGGTGTCGGTCACCGTTTTCCTGATCTACAAGATCGAGCCCGACCTGCTGCTGGCCGAGAACGACGGCTGTTACGATCCGGAACCTGAAGCCAAGGTCGATCTCAGCAAGTACAAGAAAAAGAGAAAGAAAAAGGAGGAGGAGCTTCCTCCACCCGAGGAAATCAAGGTCGAAGAGACGCCGCCGGAAGAATCCACACCGCCGGCGGAAACCGACGACGCCGGCCCGCCGACAGCCGATCTCAGCGCCATTGAAGCCAACGGCGGCATGGAATTGGCCGGTCTTTTGCTGCAATCGATCACCAACGCACTGCCGCCGGGCATGCCGGCGACGCGCATGCAGATTTACGCCTTTCACGTCTTCCTGGCCGGTTTGTCCGAGGAGTTCGGCGCCTCCCGCGATTGGAGCGACCCACAGCGCCGCGCCCACATGTACCAGCTTCTGGAACCGATCACCGCCAACCGGGAGCGCACCGCCGACTTTGTGCGCCGTTACGAGGAGTACATCTCCTCGCCGCATGACGAGACGCTGAAACAGGCCGGTGCGCAGGCCGCGCGCAACTTCCTGGCCGGTGTGCCGGGGGCGGACGCCGGATTGGCCAACGCACTCCTCGACTGGATTCACGCCACGCAGAACCAGCAGGAACAAAATCTGGTGGTGATGTTCACCGACATTGTCGGCTCCACCGACTTCGCCCAGACTTACGGTAATGAAAAGGCGCTGCTTCAGGTCCGCGCCCACGACCAAATCATCAATGCCGTGCTCGACCACTATGGCGGCCAGCGCATCAAGCATACCGGCGATGGTGTAATGGCTACCTTCAATTCGGCGCTGGATGCGATCCGCGCGTCCTGCGTGATCCAGAAGGCGGCCAACGCCCATACCACGGTCAACCCGGAACTGCCCATCCGGCTGCGCATCGGCATCAACGACGGCAAGGCCATCCGCGAGCGTGACGACGTGTTCGGCCAGGGTGTGCAGATCGCCGCCCGATTGTGCGCCGCCGCCCAGCCCGAACAGATCGTGGTCAATCCCAGCGTGGCCCAGGCCTGCGATGGCCAAGGCATCGTGTTCCAGTCGCTTGGCACCCGCACGCTCAAGGGCGTGCCGGAGCCCGTGGAAATCTTCCAGGTGGACTGGGCGCCGAAGAGCGCTTGATGGAAGCCGCCAAACGCTTTCGGTATCAAGCCTACAGCGCCGGCGCGTAGGCCTTTGCCGGCCCCGGCCGGGGCAGCTCTCGCGCAATGGCCGAGCCGCCCAGGAAATCGAAGCCGGCCTCCATCGCCGCCCGCGCCACGGCCGGGCCGTTCACCCCGGCCAGCACCGCCAGAATTTTGTGGGCGCGCACCCCGCGGGCGAAGCCGGCCAGCGCCTGGGCCGGCGGCAATTCGCCCTTGAGATCTTCCAGGTCGATGGTCGCCGCCATCGCCTTGCAGCGGGCCAGTGGTTCGAAGGCATTGAAGCCCGGCGGCACCCGCACCGTGATGCCCCGGCAGAATGGCTGCACCGCCGAGACCGCCTCGCCTAGCTTGGCCAGAGCACCCAGAGTCGGCACGACCACCTCGATCAGCAGAAAGCGCCGATGCTCCGGCGGCAAGGTGCGGATCAGGTCTACCATCTGTCCGGCGGACAGGCCCAGCAAGGACGGCAGACGCACCGCCACCGCGATCATCGCCGCCCCGGGCT
>DASPMK010000263.1:0-4192 GCA_035627075.1 Azospirillaceae bacterium | reverse complement strand
GGTGTCGCCGGACACGTAGCCGGGCTCGAAGTCGACGGGCGCGAAGAAGCGCACGCCATCCCCGATCCAGGCGTAGCCGATGCGGTAGGTGGACGCCGCAGACCCGTCCGCCGGGTCGAAGGCCGGGCCGTACAGGGTCAGGCGGAATGCCTTCGGCCGGCAGAACGGCACGATGATATGGACGTTCGAGGGGTAGAGCCGGAAGTCGGCCGGCGGCAGGTCGCCGCGGAACAGGTTGGAGGCGCCCCAATAGAGTTGGCGCCAGTTCAGCAAGGGCGGGATGACGAAGCGGTCCTTGCCGCTGGCCGGGTTCCGGGTGTCCACGAGCACCGTGGTCATTGCCGTGTTGGCGAACAACTCAAGCCGGCAACTCGCCCGCTGCCGCAGGTTGGTGTCGAACAGCCCGAAGTATCGGCACGGGACGCTCGTGGGGAACGTGCCCTCGATGACGATGGGGTCGCCCTGCGTGCCCAGGCGGGTTGTCACCGCCGCCGCGTGCAGGGGCAGCGCCTTCATCAGGTCCAGGGGTGCCAGCGTGGCCCAATCGCCTGAGGTGCCCACCAGCGCCGCTGACGCCATGTGGTTGGTGTCGGTGTAGATGCCCTTGCCCATGGATCACCCGCGTACTGTCAGGGTCGGATTGCCGCTCTTGCGCTTCAGCGTGCGGCCGATGACGATCACGTTCCGGCCGGTCTCGAAGGTGGCGATGTCGTCGGTCACGCCCACGGTGTCGGCGAGGTCGATGTCGGCCGCCGTCGTGTTGATGAGCGGCAGGTCGTAGACCAGTTCGGGCTCCGCCATGTCGGCCAGGAACTGCCCGGCTTCGGCGGTGGCCTCGGTGCGGTCGAACAGCTGCGTCTCGATGGTCGCGGTCTGCGCCACGCGCGGGTAATTCGCCGCGACGGCCGGATCCTCGGCGGTGGCCTCGCGCCAGCGGTTCTTGAGCAGGCCCGCGTCGGCCTCCGTGGCGTTGGCGACGGCGGTGCGCAACGGGTTGGGCACCTCGGCGAAGCGCAGCACCACCTTCGTGGTGGGCAGGCCGCGGTCGGCCGTCTCGCGCGGCTTGAGGCCGGTGGTGGTGCTGCCCCGCCGGTAGCTGGCCTCGGGCGTACCGGGCGCCGGCAGCCGGCCGACGAACATCTCGCCGGTGCCATCCAGGTACCAGTAGCCGCGGGCGATGCTGCCGGCGGCCTTGTCGAACGCCTGCCGGAACGTGGTGGTGGAGCCGGGCGGCAGCCACAGGCCGATGGTGCGCGGCGTCGCGTCGAGCGCCGCCACCGACGCGGCGTTGACCGTGGTGAAGCCGGAACCGTCGGCGAGGTGCTTCATCACCTCGCCCACGTAACGGCGCCAGACCCCGCCGGTCTTGTCCCCCTTCACCTCGCAGAGCGGCACCTTCGGCCGGTCGCCGCCCACGGACAGGATGCCGGTGGCCGGATCTTCCTTCCACTGTCCGCCGGTGGGCGTGCCGCTGGTGATCTTGGTGAGCCGGAACGCCTCGTCCCAGAAGGTGACGGCGCCCTCGATGGGGTTTCCGCCGTTGACGGAGTAGGTGTGCAGCCCGCCGATGACGCCCAGGTAGGTGGGTTCGACGTAGCCCCAGCCGAAGAAGCGCTCCTTGGTCTTGTCGGTCAGGTCCTCACCGCCGCCCAGGCCGCCACCGCCGGTGTAGGTGGCGCCTGACAGGATGGGCGTGTCGAAGTCCCTGGTCCGGTCCCGCACGCTGACGACGATCTGGCTGCGGGCAGGCGCCGGCACCTCCATCGTGCCCCGGATGCGCAGCACCGCCGTGGCGAAGGGCGCGCCGTCTTCGACCACCCATTCCTCGAAGGTCCAGCCGGCCAGCGCGTAGTCGGTCACGAGGGCGTTCAGCGGCCGGGCGCCCAGGCTCACCGTGACCCACGCGGCGGCGGTTTCGTCGTAGACGTGGATGCTGCGCCCGCCCAGGGGGTCGGTGGTGTTCTCCAGCGTCAGCCGGCCGGGCCCGGAGCCGATGGCGCCCTTCGCCTGGGCCAAGTAGGCGAAGCCGAGCGACATGTCGATCGGGTCCACCACCCACGGCATCCACGGCAGGTTCGCCGGGTCGTCGGTGGGGGCCGACTGGTATCCCGGCTTGGTGGCGAGGTGCCAGCGGATCACGTGGCCGTCGCTCTTACGGCGGCTCCACAGCCGGTAGAGGAAGGAGGTTGCCATGGGTGCCTCCTTCAGGCCACGCGGGACCGGCGCTCGATGTCATCGAGCCGCTCGTTCACACGGTTGAGTTGCTGGTCGAACGCCTCCGCGATGACGGCGCGCTGATGCTGGTTCTGCTGCGCGAGCTTGGAGACCGTGGCCCCCAGGTCGTTCACCGCGTCGCGCACGCTGCCCAGGCCAGCGGCAAGGCTGGCGCTGACGCCGCCCAGGTCCGGCATCCGGGGCACCACCGGGGCGGGCGTGGCCCAGCGCTCTACGGCATCCTCCCAGGTGGCCGCCATCGACATGGACGCCGGGTTCGGAACGATGGCCGTGCCGCCCGGCAGCTTGCGCAGTTCCGGGCCATCCTCGCCCACCCACGCCCAGCCCGGAGGCGCCGCCGGGGTGCCCGTCGCAAACCGCCGCTGCTCGCCCGCGCCATGGATGATGAAGTGCCGTTGCGCTTGGTCGAGCTTCAGAAGGTTGGTCGCGAAGGAGTCGCCAAGGTTCTTCGGGTCGGTGACGTTGGTGGCAAACCACGAGAGGAAGGAGGAGTCGGAAATCGAGAACCCGGCCACGTCCGGATTCAGTTGCAGATACCGCGCGGTGTCCCAGGAGTAGGCGTTGCCGGCCGCGTCCTTCCACCAGTTGGACATCATGTAGGAGATGCGGTTGTTGTAGGCGTTCGTGGGCCCCTGCTGGGCCACGTCCACCGAACCCCACAGTGGTGTGTCGCTGATCTTGACGCCGGCCGACGTGCCGCCGCCGGTGCCGCTGCCCGAACCGGTGTTGATCGCCCCGATGACGCCGCTGATGCCGCCGGCCGTGGCCGCCGTGTTGGCGTCGATCTTGCCCAGGAGCGCGACCTGCTGCTGCTCCCAGGACTGCACCGCCGGCAGGTTCTTCAGGGTGCTTTCCACCCACCCGATGACGTTGGACGTGTCCACGCCGGTGGCGGAGAGGGCGCGCTGCGCGGTGATCAGCGTCTCGGCGTACTGCGTCAGGTTGCCGTAGGCGGTGGCGTCGCCGGTGCGCGCGAGGGCCACCTGCCGCTTGAAGGCATCCATCGCCGCGGTAGCCTGCTCCTGCGGCGACTGGTTGCCCATGGGCGTGCTGTGCAGGCGGTCCAGCCACTCGGTGATGGAGCGGCCCGACGCGATCAACTGCGAGGCGCTCTGCATCCGGGTCGTCATGTCGCCCAGGATCGCGCTGAACTGCTCGCCGGTGATCTTGCCGGTACGCAGGTTGGCGGCCAGCCCGTCGAAGGCGGATTGCCACTCAGTGGCGCCGGCCGTGCCCTTGTCGATGGCGTCGAACAGCACGCCGATGCGCCGCGCCGTCTCGGGGAAGGCGTCGGTGGCGAGCCCGAGTTCCTGATACACCTCCTGGACGGTCTTGTTGCGGCCGCCACGGATGATGGCGTTGATTTGGTTCTGTCCCTGGGAAATGGTCTGGGCCTGGGCCTGCATCGCCTGTGCGAATCCCGTCACCCCCTGCATGATCGACTGGAACGCCTGCGGATTGGTCGCCATCAGGGTCTGATGACCGCTGATGATGTCTTCCGCGAGCCTGCCGATTACATCGGTGTTGTTGGCGTAGTTGCCGTTGACGTTGCCCAGCGCGGACGTGATGCGCTGCCACAGGACCGGCTTTTCATCCGGGTTCAGCCCGGCACCGCTCAGGATGGAGGTGGCGGACGGGCGGAAGTACGGGTTGAGCGTCGCGGCGGCGCTGCCGCGCACCTGGGTCACGAGGAGCGCCTGTGCCTTGCGGATGATCTCCAGGGCCCGGTCGATGGCGTCGCCGAGTTGCGGGAACGCATCCCGCACCGCGTCAAGCTGGGAGGTGGTCAACTCGCCCGCCTGCGCCATGGCGATCAGCGAGGCCTCAAGCTGCTGGGTCTTCCACCCCGCCTTTTCGGCTTCGGTGAAGGACAGGCCCATGCGCGTCCACGACTCCGTCGCCGCGTCGAAGCCGGCGGACACGGTGGTCAGCGCCGACATCACCGGGTCAAGCGTGG
>DASPMK010000262.1:0-6099 GCA_035627075.1 Azospirillaceae bacterium | reverse complement strand
TCGCCCGGGGCCATCCGCACCACTTCGGCGACGCGGCGCCGGCCGTGCAGGCCGAAGGACAATTCCGTCGGGTCGTCCAGCGTCACCACCAGCGGCCCGGCCATGGCAAGGTCATGGCGCGTCGCCTGGCGCTCCAGTTCCTCCAGCGCCTTGACCTCGGGCACGCCGTCGTCGTCCATGCACCAGATCCAGTCGTCGTCGCTAGCCAGCGCCGCCGCGATGCCCGAATGGTAGGCGCCGGCCGAGCCGCTGTTGGGCTGGGTCACCACGGTCAGGTCACGCTGGCTGGACAGCCACTCGCTGGTGCCGTCGGTCGAGGCGTTGTCGACCACGATGATGCGGTCCGCCGGTCTTGTCTGCTGGCGCACGGCGGCCACGCAGGTTTGGAGCAGGGGCAGCCGGTTGTAGGTGACGATCACGGCGGCGACGCGCATGGCGGGGCACTCCTACGGTTTCCGGCTTGGGGCGGCTTCCGGCAGGGAACGATGTAGCGGCTCATGTGGTTCCCGCCCGCCCCCAGACGGTCACGCCGTGGAAGTACCCTGGCTTACTCCGGCCCTCCTTCCGCGCGCACCTCGCGCGGGATATCGGCCAGGATGCCCCGCCGGCGCAGGTGTTCCACCACCGTTTCGGCGACCAGGCGGTGACCGGGGGTGCCCCAATGGGTGTCGTTGGGGAGGTAGACGTCCCTTACCCCCCGGTTCACGGCCTTGCGAAGGGGGTGGTCGACACGGATCAGGGTATCTTCGCCATCGTCCAGTGCGTCGAGCACGCCGGTGTCGGGGCGTGGGTCTGTTAAATGGTCGGCATAGATCGTGGCCTTGTCCGGGGCGATCAGGGCGGCGAAGCGGGTATGGCCGTTGGCCTCCGCCACCGCCCGCATCCGGTTGAGGGTGCTCCGTTTTTGGTTGAGGAGGGCGGCGTCACGCTTCCACGGCGCGAAATCCTCGTCGATGAACAGGGCCAAGCCGGGCTGGCGGCAGGAGAACAGGCCCCGACGTGTCAAGGCGCGCACCACCGCCGGGGTGCTGTCGGCGCCCAGGTTGCGGGCTGCGGCCTTCAGCAGGTAATTCACTGCCTCCCCGAAGTTGGGCTCGGTCCAGGGGGTGTGGAGCGGCCGGACCTCCTCGGCGGGGGCCTCCGGCCGTGGCCGGAGCGGCAGCGGCGCAGGCTCGGGCCGGGCGGCGGGGTGAGGGCTGGGCAACGGCGCGGTGGGGGCGGTGGGGCGGCGGTTGATGTAGCGCTCCGCCGTTTCATAGAGGAAGACGCGCGGCGGGTGACGGCGGAAGAGCTCCGACCCCAGATAATCCCAGACGTCCAGCCGGTTTTGGTGGATCACCCGCACGGTCAGGCCGGTGAGCGCCGCCAGGTGGTCGGCCCAATGGGTGCCGGCATGGCTGCCCTCCTCCCCCGGCGGGGCGATGGAGAAGGAGTCGCCGATCACCAGCACGTCGATGGGCTGGTCCAGCGGTCCTGGCCGTGCCAGCGGCGGGTGGAAGCGTTGATGGGGGGCCAGCGGGCCGAACATGTTCTCCGCATAGCCGCCCAGCCGGGTCAGGTCGCCCGCCAGCGGCTCCAGCCACCATGCCACCGGCAATACTACCGCCGCCATCAGGCCCAAAACTCCCAGAACCAGCCGGTTGTAAAAACGCCAGGGGTCCATGGCCGGGCCTTTCAGAACTGGAAGTAGAGGAACTCGCTGACTCCGGTCATGCGGCTGAAGGAAACCGCCGCTGCCGCCACGATCAGCACCGCCCAGGCGGCGTTGGGGCGCCACGCCAGGCCGCGCGGCACCGGATGGACGGGGGTGAAACGGTCCCAGCCCAGCGCCGGGCGGACGCGGGCCAGCCACTCCTGGGTGTTGGGCAGCAGGAAGACGACGGCGGCCAGGGCGGCCAGATGCGCCAGTTGCCCGGTGCCGGTGTAGAACTCCGGCGCGCCAAAGGTGACGCCGGCGTGGGCGACCGGATCGGCCAGCGGCCCCAGCCGCGCCTGATAAACCTCCGGCAGCACGACGCCGTTCAGCCCGGCCATGCCCGCCAGGATGCGGGCGGCGGCGTCGAAGCTGGCGGCGCGGAAGGGCACCCAGGCGATCACTACCGCCAGGAAGGTCAGCGCTATCCCCGGCAGCCGGCGCCAGCCGGCGGGCTCTGGACGTCGGCGCCAGCCGGCGGGTTCTGGGCGTCGGCGCCAGCCGGCGGGCGGCTCTGGGCGTCGGCGCCACGAGCGCCAGAGATGGCTGACCGCCAGATAGGACCCGTGCAGCGCCCCCCAGGCGACGAAGGTCCAGCCTGCCCCGTGCCACAGTCCGCCCAGCAGCATGGTGAGCATCAGGTTGACGTAACGCCGTCCCGGCCCCTGCCGGTTGCCGCCCAGCGGGATGTAGAGGTAGTCGCGCAGGAAGCGCGACAGGGTCATGTGCCAGCGGCTCCAGAACTCGATGATGGTGGCGGCCTTGTAGGGGGAGTTGAAATTGATCGGCAGGCGGATGCCGAACAGCCGGGCCGCGCCGATCGCCATGTCGGAATAGCCGGAGAAGTCGAAGTAGAGCTGGAAGGTGTAGGCCAGCGCCGCTACCCAGGCCTCCAGGAAGGTGGGCTCGAAGTCCCCGGCGGCGGCGTTGAACACCGGGGTGGCGTAGACCGACACGCCGTCGGCCAGCACCACCTTCTTGAACAGACCGATGAACAGGATGGTGATGCCTACCGCGATATCCCGGGCCCGCTCGCCAGCCTTGGGCAGGTGGGCGAACTGCGGCATCATCTCGGCGTGGTGGACGATGGGGCCGGCGATCAGTTGCGGGAAATAGGTGACGAACAGGATGTAGCGGATGAGGTCGTGATCGCGGGTCAGCCCCCGCCACGCGTCCACCAGATAGGCGATCTGCTGGAAGGTGAAGAAGGAAATCGCCAGCGGCAGGACGACGGACGGCACGCCCACCGCCACGCCGGCGGCATTCAGGGTAACGGCGATGAAGCCGGCGTACTTGAACCAGCCAAGCAGGCCCAGGTTGAAGGCGATGCCGGCGACGAGGACGGGCTTGAGCGGGCGGCGGATCAGCGCCCCGGCAACGGCATAGTTCACCGCCATCGACAGCAGCAGCACCGACACGAAGCGGACATCCCACCAGCCGTAGAAGAACACGGAGGCCGCCGTCAGCCACCACAGCGCCGCCCGCGTCCTGCCCCGCCGCCGTAGCGCCCAGTACACCAGCACCGTTACCGGCAGGAACAGCAGGATGTAGACATACGAGTTGAACAGCATCCGCCTACTCCGGGGCCAGGGTGCGCGTACGTGCTCCCCAATCGGTCCAGACGGTCAGCAGCCAGCGTACGCCCAGCCAGAAGGCCAGCGGGAAGAGGGCGAACAGCGAAAATTTGAAGATCGAGATGCCGCCGTCGCGAAACCACTGCAACGACAGCGGCAAGAACGTACAGTACAGCAGCGCCACGTACTTCCCATCGCCGTGCCGGCGCCAGAACCAGCGGTGCAGCCGCCCCAGCAGGCCGCCCACAACCGCCATGGTGACGATCAGCCCGATCCAGCCGCCGCTCATCCAGCCGTCGCCGATCAGCGCGGTGGTCAGGTTGGTGAAGTTGCCGTAATCGTGCAGCGAAAAGTACTGGATCGGCGGCCCCACCGGCTTTTCCGCCCAGAACATGCGCGGAATGGGCTCGGTCAGCAGTTGCAGGTACTGGGTGAAGTAGGTGTACGTGTACGTCTTGTCCGGCACGACCCAGGTGATGAACGACAGGAAATCGAAGTTGGCGAGGTCCTGGGTGTCCAGCCCGTCGTACCAGCGGCCGGCGGCGTCGCGCTCCACCACGCCCTTTTCGAACATCCCCTGGATGAACTGGCGGTTGCGGCCAATTTGATGGAACAGCCACAGGACCGGCAAGGCGGCCAGCACCTGCCACGGACGCGGCCAGATGTGGCCGCGGTGATAGAGCCACAGCAGCATCAGCGCCAGCAGCGCCATGACGAACGCCCACCGGCCCCAGCCCAGCCATGCCCGGTAACCGATGAAGGCGGCCAGCGGCAGGAACGACCACCAGCGGAATCGGCCGATCAGGATGAAGCCCAGCGTCAGCATCAGCCCCATGCCGTGGGCTTCGGTCAGATAGCCGGTGTTGTTGACGTAGATCGGGGTGTTGGTGAGCGGGTCGCGCTCCATCTCGATGGCCGCCGCCGCCCCGGTGAAATCGACCCCGTCCGCTTTCAGCGCGGCGGAGTAGACGGCCATCGGCCCCAGCAGCGCGGCGGTGAGGGCGAAGGCCATCTTCTCAATGCCGCTGAATTCCAGCGGCGGCCGGGTGACGAGGTCCGGCGGGGCCTGTCCCGCCAACCCGCAGGCCAGGGCGAAGGCGATCAGTCCCACCGAACTGACTGCCAGGGCGAAGGCGAACTGTTCGTCGTTGGGCCAGAAGCCGATGAACAGCCATACGCTGTCGAAGCCGGCGTAGTGGACCATCCAGGGTCGCCACACGAACACCAGGAAGTGGAACACCAGATAGAACGTCAGGGGGTGGAACATCGAGGCCGAGCGGCTGATCAGATAGATCGCCGTTACCAGCGCGAAGATCACCACCTGCGCCATCAACGCCGTTTCGACCATCCCGAGCCCCAACCGGAGAACCGCCGTTGGGAAAACGGTCCCCCGAGGGGTGAGGTTCCGCCCCTTTAAAGGCCGAAGGAGGTCTCCAGGGCGGCGGTGTCCTCGAAGAACCGATAGCGGGTGATGCGGCCATCCTTCACCGCGCAGACCGCCGCCCAGGCGCTGTCGAACACAAGGCCGGTGGCGCGGACGCGGTGGGTCAGGTGGCCCCAGGCCACCGCGTTCTCGGCATCCTCCATAACCTTGTCGATGGTGAAGCGCTGCGGCTCGAACGCCTCGGCCAGCTTGCCGAAAAAGCGGCGCACGCCGTCGTGGCCGTGATAGGTGCCGTAAAGCGACACGTCCGGCGACGGTTGCGGCCGCACGGCGATGAACTCCGCCGCCGGGTCCACCAGCGCCAGCGCGCCGTCCATGTCCTTGCGGGAGTACGCGGCCAAAAATCCCTTCAACACGTTGTCGCCCATGATCCCTTTTCCATTGGTTGCGGTATGGTTGCGCGAGAATGCCGCTCGACGGGTGGAACGAAAATCGGCAAAGTCGGCATTCTGTTTTCGAAAAATGGAAAAGGTCGTGGATTGGGACGATCTGCGTTACTTCCTGGCGGTGGTGCGTACCGGCAATCTTGTGGACAGTGCCAAGCTGCTGAAGGCCAGCCCCTCGACGGTAAGCCGGCGGCTGGCGCTGCTGGAGCGGTCGCTGGGGGTAACGCTGTTCGTCCGCGACCCCTCGGGTCATCGCCTGACCGACGAAGGGCGCGCTCTGGTGACGCGGACCGAACCGGCGGAAGACATCCTGAACCGCGCGGCGGCCGAGATCGGCGGACTGGCCAACGCCGAGTTCGGCGAGGTGCGGCTGGCGACGGCGGAGGGTTTCACCAACCTTCTGATCCTGCCCAACCTGCCGGCTTTTCACCATGACCACCCCGGCATCCGCCTGCAGATCACCACTTCGGTCCACACCATCGGGCTCAGCCGGCGGGAGGCCGACATCGCGCTTCGCCTGACGCGGCCGGAAAAGGGCAACCTGACCGTCCGCAAGGTCGGCCTGTTGGGGCATGCCTTCTACGCCGCCCCGGCGTATCTCGCCCGCCGGCCATTCGATCCGGATCGCGGCGGGTCGGCCGATCATACCTTCATCGGCTGGGACGAGGAGTTCTCCCACCTGCCCATCGTCCGCTGGCTGTACGAGCGGATGAAGGGCGCGCGCCCGGTGATCGACCTCGGCAGTCTCGCCCAGCACGCGACGGCGGCGCGGGCCGGGCTGGGGGTGGCGCTGCTGCCCTGCTTCGTGGGCGATAGCGAACCGGGCCTGGCCCGCGCCACGGACCCTATCAAAGACATGGTTCTAGGGACTGTTAGCGCTTGAAACTGTTGGACCTCCCAGGAAATGATCGGAGGTCAGCGATGAAGGTCCTGAGCGATGCCCAATGGGCGGAATTGGAACCGCTGATCGAGGCCTGTCGGCCTCGGGGCAAGACGCCGCCG
>DASPMK010000261.1:0-5258 GCA_035627075.1 Azospirillaceae bacterium | reverse complement strand
CGGCGGCGTCTTGCCCCGAGGCCGACAGGCCTCGATCAGCGGTTCCAATTCCGCCCATTGGGCATCGCTCAGGACCTTCATCGCTGACCTCCGATCATTTCCTGGGAGGTCCAACAGTTTCAAGCGCTAACAGTCCCTAGACATTTTTCGGGTCAGTTCGCGAGAATGTTCCCAGACGCTAAGATACAACTCTCCTTCCTATTTGAAGAAGGCGGTGAGAATTGGCCTTAAAGACATAGCCACGCCACCCACAAACGGAACGGGCCGCCCCATGGCGGCCCGTTCCGTTTGATCTGAAACTATCTGGCGGGTGTCTCTGCTACCGAAGGCAGGACTTCTGTTCTTCCTGCTGCCATGAGGTCGGTATGGACCCTGCGCTTCAATGAGGCCCCGGCGACATGCCGGGGAAGACCCTTTCCCGCAGGGAAGCCATCGTCCGTGTCCACACCGGGCTTCAATGAGGCCCCGGCGACATGCCGGGGAAGACTCCCCAACGGCGCGCCGGGCTTTTTCCCAAGGATATTTGTGCTTCAATGAGGCCCCGGCGA
Source organism: Azospirillaceae bacterium (assembly GCA_035627075.1). Taxonomy (GTDB): domain Bacteria; phylum Pseudomonadota; class Alphaproteobacteria; order Azospirillales; family Azospirillaceae; genus DASPMK01. Next base: position 4,710 of record DASPMK010000261.1, on the reverse strand, counting down.
CATGCCGGGGAAGACCCGCGCGGACATCCGCGGGCAAGTCCGCCGCCACCTCGCGCTTCAATGAGGCCCCGGCGACATGCCGGGGAAGACTGCAGACCGTGGCGGAATGCGTCGTCCCGTACGGCGGGCTTCAATGAGGCCCCGGCGACATGCCGGGGAAGACTAGGCTTGGGCAGTGAACGGGGGGTACAGGTGCCCGACACGGCTTCAATGAGGCCCCGGCGACATGCCGGGGAAGACGGCCTTGCTGGTGGTGGCGATATCTCGTGACTTGCCGTGGCTTCAATGAGGCCCCGGCGACATGCCGGGGAAGACCGCCAGCGCGTGGAGTTCGCTCGCTTTGGTGGACTGCTCTCGCTTCAATGAGGCCCCGGCGACATGCCGGGGAAGACTCGACCAAGCGGCCACGCTGGAAACCGAACTGGACGTGTCGCTTCAATGAGGCCCCGGCGACATGCCGGGGAAGACAGCCCTACGCTTAGCCGGTATGATGGCGCAAAGACACCCACGCGCCGCTACCATCCATAGACGTAAGACGCCATCATGCCACCAACCAGAGTAGGCGTTGGGTGGTGAAGATGGCGGGTTCTCTCGTGGTGTCGGCGCTGGTGGACAAACGCGCCGAGGTGGCGGGGCTGATCGAGCACGCCGAGAAGCAGCTGGCCCAGATGCGGGCCGATCTCGGTCACCTGGACGCCACCATCCGCCTGTTCGATCCCGAGATGGCGCCGGAGACCATTACCCCGAAGAAGGTCCGCCACCGCGACGGGTTGTTTTCCAACGGCGAAATGCCCCGCCTCGTGCTGGACGCCCTACGCATGGCCGGCGGCGCCCAGGAAGCGTCGGTGCTGGCGGCGGCCATCATGTCCCGCCGGGGTCTCGACGCCGCCGATCCGGCGCTGCTGGAGAGAATGACCGCCAAGGTCAGCCGCGCCCTGTCACGGCACAAGGTCAACGGGCTGGTAGAGGAGGCCGGGCGGACAGAGAGCCGGGGTATCCTCTGGAGGATCGCCGGTTAGGCGGCCGCCGCCGGCCGGTGGCGCTGCCAGTAGCCGCAGAAGTCGACGCTGGGCGACAGGGCGGCGGCCAGCGATAGGATGCGGCGGAACTGAGCGCCGTTGCTCTCCCGGCGGTGATCCTCCCGCCACGCCATCTCGTCGATGTAGCGGCCCAGGTACTGGCCGCTGATGTGGTGATGGATGCCCCATTCGGCCCGGCGGATGCGGGCGATCATGCTTTCGGCCTGATTGGTGCAGGCGCCATCCCAGGAATAGACCTCGCTGTGGTTGATCCGCTTCATATCGAAGCGGGCATGCAGCGCGTTCCAGGCCGGCGCTTCATCGGCATGGACCACCGTGCCCGGCTCAATGCGCGAGCGGATGAAGTCCAGGCTGGCCTCCTCGGACGGGAAAGGTTTGGTGATCGACCGGCCGTCGCGCTCACGAATGACGATGAAGCACTGGCGCTTGCCGGTCTGGTTCTCGGCCAGGCGGCGGTCGATGCGGTCCTTCTTGTGGTTGGCCGGGCGGTTGTGGCCGCCGCTGTAGCCGCTGTCGATCTCCACCGTCTTGCCGTCGCCGCCCAGCGTGCGGCCCCGCCGCTCCGCCTGCGGCGCCTCGCGCAGCTTGTGGGCCAGGACGAAGGCCGTCTTGTAGGCGATGCCCAGCTGGCGGCTGAGTTCCAGGGCGGCCTTGCCCTTGACTCCGTTCACGTAGAGGGCGACGGCAACGAGGTAATCGCGGATCGGCAGCTTGTGGTAGGCGAACAGCGTGCCGCTGGTCACCGAGAACTGCTTACGGCAAGCCTTGCAACGGAAGATCGGGCGGCTCTTGAACTCGTAGCAGGTGGCGCAGGTGCAGTGCGGGCAGACCGGCTGGCCGTGGGTGTCGGGCCAGCGGATCTGGCGGAAGATCTGGATGGCTTCTTCCTCGGACAGGCGCGCAACCTGGGTGACGCTGAGGGTGCGGGCGGCGGGCGAGGTGAGGAAGTGCTGGGCCATGGCGGGTGCCCTCGGGGTGGTGAGGACAGTGTCGCACCTCAATCCGCTGACAGCCCTGCAATGTCCGCATGAGAACGGCCCCTGTCACCCGTCTTGCCGCCTCGCCGCCGCCATTCCGCTCACCCAACGCGCCGTCAAACCGAGCTTGGCGCCTTGACGCGAGGCAATTTACGATGTAGGAGTCAAGAAAGGCGGGAGAGTGTTGGGGAGGCGCAACCGGATGGCAGGATTAGCGAGCAAAGAAAAAGGCTGAAGGTGTACTAGACCTTCAGCCTTCTACAAACCGTCGATGTTTACCTGGACGCATATCGTGGCTTTCGTTCACGGCATGTGAACATACGAATCTGCGCCAAACACAACGGGCACGAACATGTATTCTTTATCAGAGTTCCTTGATTTCGTCAAGGACCGCTTCCGCTACGAGTCCGACTTTAGCCGCAGGATGGACAAGGCGCCTGAACATCGCTTGGCCCATCAGAAACGGGCCAGCTTCTATCTTGGGCTTGAGGCCATTCTCGTTGACCTCAAAAATTCCGGATACGTTCTGCCGGGGTTGGGCCATCGTGAACAGGATAAGGCATCGGCCGAGTCTTCATCTGGCGCTCCAGATGCCGAAACCCCGCCGAACAGCGACCAAACCGACCAAAGCAAGAGCGATAAAAAAGGCATCGACCCCAGGGACATCTTTGGGATGCAAATTATGCAGCTATTTGACAACGTTGACATGCTGCACATTACAGATGTTACCGACCTTCATAATGAACGGTTTCACGAAAACTTGCCGCAGGGCACATTTGAAAACAAGTTGTACAAAATGCACAAGAGCGGACATCTTGAGCGTGCCATCGGTCGGCGTGGGTATTACCGTTTGCCACGTAAGGGGGCATAGGACAGGAAGCCGTGAGCGGCGCCGACCTCAAATAGGTGTCTTTGCGCCATCATACCGCGCTTAGCCCTTTAAGTATACCCGCGAGCAACAGCGCTTCAATGAGGCCCCGGCGACATGCCGGGGAAGACTCCCGCACCGGCAGCCCGCTGGTCAAAAAGCGTCGGCGCGCGCTTCAATGAGGCCCCGGCGACATGCCGGGGAAGACGCTTCAGTTCGGACTCCGAGCCGAAGGCGCGGATGTTCTGCTTCAATGAGGCCCCGGCGACATGCCGGGGAAGACGCCATTTTATCAGCGGACAGCTAAATGCCAGAGAAGCGAGCTTCAATGAGGCCCCGGCGACATGCCGGGGAAGACATTTCAAGGTCATCGATCTCTCGACCGCCTTTGCGCTTGCTTCAATGAGGCCCCGGCGACATGCCGGGGAAGACCAACGGAACAGCCGATCGACACCAGCACCGCCGCCGGGCTTCAATGAGGCCCCGGCGACATGCCGGGGAAGACCGCATGTCTGCGGAATTATGTAGCACCCGCCACCACTCCCCATAGGGGAATCCCGGCCAGTTCTCCCCATCTGAGACGCACCAAGGCCAACAGGGTAGACCGACGGTGCTCTCATGGATCAAGACGTAGCAATCGGGGTGCTGGAGTGTCGGCGGGCTGAACTGGTCGCCGAGCTGGCTGCCATCGAGAAGCACCGCGCCCGGCTCCGTGCCGATCTACGGCATATCGACGGCGCCCTGGCCCAGATCATCGGCCATCCCCAGCGCCAGCCGTGGCTTACCAACCTTCCCCGGCCGACAGGACCGCTCCCCAGGCCCGCCCGCATCGACCGGTGGTTCAAAGGGCAGGAGTTCAGCCGGGCGATTCTGGATGCTCTGCGGCAAGCCGGCGGCGCCAGCACCGGACAATTGGCGCGGGCGGTGTGCGAAGGGCGCGCTGTGCCGGTTTGGGCGGTGCCCGTGGTCACCCGAGCGGCGGAAAAGACCTTGCGGCGGTTCGCCCGGCGCGGCGTGGTGGAAATGACCGGCGCCGGGCTGTGGCGGGCCGGTTAGGCGGCCTTGCGGGCGCGCTGCCAGTAGCCGCAGAAGTCCACGCTCGGGGCGTTGGCGGCCACCAGCGTCACCACCGCCTTGAACTGCTCGCCGTTGCTCTGCCGGCGGCGGTCCTCGCGGAAGGCGGCTTCCTGGGCGTAGCGACGGAGGTACTTGTCCGAGATGCGGTGGTGGTGGCCGATCTCGCCCCGGCGCAGCCGGGCAAAGAAGCTCTCGGCGTGGTTGGTGCAGGCCCCGTCCTCGCCCCGGTATTCCACCGAGTGGTTGACCCGGAACATCCGGTACTTGGCGTGCAGGGCGTTGTAGGCGTTCGATTCATCGGCGTGGATCGCCGTGCCCTTGGCGACGCGCTCCTTGATGAAGCTCGTAGCGGCCTCTTCCGAGGGGAACACGCCGGTCACGGTGCGGCCGTCGCGCTCGCGGATGGTCACCACGCACCGGCGCTTGCCGGTCTGGTTGATGGCAAGCCGGCGGTCCTTGCGCTCTGCCTTGCGGTTCTCCGGGCGGACGTGGCCACCGAAGTAGGCCCCATCGATCTCCGCCGCCTTGCCCGCGCCGCCGATTACGACGCCGCGGCTCTCGGCGGCCATCGCTTCGCGGATCTTGTGGGCCAGCACGAACGCCGTCTTGTACTGGACGCCCAGGTCGCGCGACAGCGGCAGCGCGCCCTTGCCCTTCACCTCGTTGACGAAGATCACCACGGCGGCGAGGTACATCCGGAGCGCCAGCTTGTGGAAGGCGAACAGCGTGCCCGAGGTGAGGGAGAAGT
>DASPMK010000260.1:0-7864 GCA_035627075.1 Azospirillaceae bacterium | reverse complement strand
GGGCTTCAACGTCGATGCCGCGCGCGCCGGCGGGCCGTTGGCCAACTCGGAGTCCGGATCGGCGGCCAGACGGCGGGCCAGTACCGACAGGCCGGCGCAGGCGGCGGCGTCCTGCGGCTCCGGTCCGCCCCGCAACAGCGCCAGAACCGGGGCGGAGGTGAGGAAATCCACGTCGCGGGCCGACATCACGATCAGCCGATCGCCGTCGACCAGCCGGCGCTTGTCCTTGCCGGCCAGCACCCTTTGCAAATCAATGGGCTTGAGCACGCGGGCCAGCGTCGCGGGCTCGGTGGTTTCCAGCACGGCGAAAGGCAGGTACGGAGCCTCCTTCAGGTCCGACGGCCGGACCAGGGCCGCCAGCGTCGCCGCCGCCGTCAGCGCGCGCGGGGTGGGGCGGTGGACGTGACCGGCCACCTCCACCATCCCTCTGCGGTCCTCCTGGGCCGGGGCGGCGAGCACGACATCGCCGTCGCCGAACAGCGGCCGATCGATGACGGCGACCTCGACCGCCGTTTCGCTGCCGTCGAGGCCGATGCCGAGCTTCAGCCAGCGGTGGGCGCCGGGGCGCAACGGCCCGCCGGCCAGCGCCGTCACCTCGTCCAGGGTCAAGGCCGGCTGGCCGGGCGGCAACTCATAAATGGCCGGTCGCTTTACCGGCCCGGCCACCGCCAGCGTCGGCCCCAGGGGCGGAACCATCAGGCGGTCGCCGTCGCGCAGGCGCGCCTCGCCGTTGCCGCCGCCGGTCAGCAGCAGGTCGTAAAGGTCGAGGTCGCGCGTGGTGCCGTCGGCCCGGATCAGCCGAAGCTGGCGCAGGGAGCCGTTGCGGGTGACGCCCCCGGCGGCCAGCAAGGCGTCGATGACGGTGGCGTAGGCCGTCAGGTCCTCGCGGCCCGGGCGGGCGACCTCGCCCATGACCATCACGCCGATTCGCCGCATCGCGGTCAGCGACAGGAAAACATCCGTCTCGATCAGGCTGGCGCGCACCTGCGCCTCCAACTCGCCACGCACCTGGGCGATGGACCGTCCGGCGGCGGTCAGGGGGGGAAGGTCGTCCACCAGCAACCGCCCCTCGGTATCCACCAGGTAGCGCTTGCTGGACGAGGTCCGTCCGCGCAGGGTGACGACGATCTCGTCGCCGGGGCCAAGGATGAACTGGTCCTCGACGGCGCCGAGGGACGGCGAGGCGCCATTGACGGCGGCCGGGATGGGCACGGTGAACTGGGCATAGCCGAACTGCTCCAGCGGCATGCCGGCGCGGGCGGAATAGGCAGCCTCCACGGGCGAGGCGCCGGGAGGCGCGGCGGTCCGCTCGGAGGAGGTCGCCAAACTGGAAATCAGGCATAGCAGAAGCGTTGCCGCCAAGGCCACACGGCCGGCAACGGGCGAGCGCGCACGGCGCGAAACCCCTCGAAGGCGGGGCTCCCTATGGAACTGCTTCATGAGCGGCCTAAAGGTTCAGGCGCGGGTATGTTGGCAGTGAATGCGGTTGTGTTCAACCGCGAAGGGTGAGGTCCGGTCGTTCGCCTCGACCAATGGGAGACATCGGGGGCGCTTGTGCGACCGGCGGCCATGATCTCGGTTGAGTGTTCCCCTCGCCCCAAATCAATTGTATACTGCGTTCGTGGGGAGCCGGGCCGGCAGCTATGGGCTTTGGGAGAGTAAAGCCTTGCCGCCGGCAGTCTTTCGGAGGCTTCCTCGCCTATTTTCGCCCGCCGTCAGAAGCAACCACAAGGCATCCTTTCATGGCGCGCATCGTGGTCATTGAAGACAACGAGTTCACCCTTGCCAGTCTCCGTCACGCGCTGGAGAGATTGGGGCATGAGGTGTTCATGGCTTCCAATGGTCGGGACGGTTTCGACCTTTACCTTAAAGAAAAGCCCGATGTGGTGCTGACCGACATCTTCATGCCCGAACGTGACGGTTTCGAAACTATGCGGGAATTGAAGAGGCACAACCCCAAGGTCAAAGTGGTGTGCATGTCGGCGGGGTCCGGCTTGTCGGTGTCGGCCGGCATGGCGAGAGGCAACGTGCTGCGCTATGCCGAGGACTTCGGGGCCGATGCCTCGATCGCCAAGCCGTTCACCAGCGAACAGCTGGATCATGTGATCAAGTCCGTCCTCGGCGTCTGAGCGCCGGGCGCGCCGTCAGCCTCCGGCCGTCGTGCCGTCGAGCGTCAACAGCGGGGCGTAATGTTCCGGCCGGCGGTCGCGGAACACGCCCCAGGAGGCCCGCTGCAGAGCCAGGCGGTCCAGGTCGAAGGTGGCGGTCAACACCGTCCGGCTCTCCCGGTCCGCCTGGGCGACGAGTTCGCCACGCGGGCCGGCGATGAACGATGATCCGTAGAACATGATGCCGCAGCTTTCGGCCTCTTCGCGACCGACCCGGTTCGAGGCTACCAGCGGCACGAGGTTGGCGCCGGCATGGCCCTGCATCACGCGCGTCCAATGGTCGCGCGAGTCCAAGGACGCATCCTGCGGTTCGGAGCCGATGGCGGTGGGATAGAGCAACACTTCGGCTCCCTTCAGCGCCATCACGCGCGCCGATTCCGGAAACCACTGGTCCCAGCAGATGGCGCAGCCTACGCGGGCGTAGCGGGTGCTGTAGACCTGGAAACCCGTGTCGCCTGGATTGAAATAGTACTTTTCCTGGTAGCCGGGGCCGTCCGGGATATGGGTCTTGCGGTAAACGCCCAAGACCCGGCCGTCGGCATCCACCATCGCCACCGAATTGTAGTAGGCGTTGTTGGCCCTTTCAAAAAAGCTGACGGGCAGCACCACCCCCAGTTCCGCCGCCACCTCGCTCATGCGGCGGACAACCGGATGGCCATCCACGGGGGCGGCGAGCGCGAACAGTTCCTCCTTCTGGTCCTTGCAGAAGTAAGGAGTCTCGAACAACTCCGGCAACAAGATCACCTGGGCACCGCGTCCGGCGGCCTCGCGTACCAGATCCTCGGCTCGCGTCACGTTGACGGCGTGGTCCCAGGTGCAGGCCATCTGGGTGGCGGCGACAGTGACATTTCTCATTGGCGCGGACTCCACGAAGTCGAGTGGTGGATGAGGAGGGCAGGGTAGCACGGATGATGTGATGTCGTGCGCCAAGGCTTACAGACCTCGTGAGGGCGCGGCGATATGACCTCTTGGGCTGGTAATGTTGGCGTTGAATTTCGCTGCAGTGTTTGCAAAACTGCAACCTCAACCATCTAGTGGCTGTGCATGCGAGGAAAGTGAGGGGTGGCGGTTGCAGGGATAAGCCGGAAGTGAATTTCTTCGGTTCATAGACCCAAAGTCTAAGGATAATTGCATAGTCCAGTATGTCGGTCTTTGCGCCTAAGTCTTCAAGGTCTATTGCCAGCCGATCACTTTGCGGAAAAAGTGTATCCAACATTCACTCAAAACTAAGGCGGATTTGGAGATCGTGAATGGCTGGATCATCGGCTGTACCCCTGGTCACTGGCACCGCGCGCCGAGGACGTATCGCGTCAGACAAGCGAGAGAGCACTTTCATGACCGGAGATTTCTCCAGAACAAAGCGCACCGTCGTTTCGGCGTCGAAACCCCAGGCCGGCAAGGATGCCTCGGCGTCTGGGGTGCTCCCGGACAGCAGCGTGGGCTATCTCGTGCGCGACGTCCACCGCTCCTTCACGCGGGCGCTGCAAGCGCGCATCGCCAGCCACGGTGTCAGCATGGGCCAGTGGTTTTTTCTGCGGGCTTTGTGGGATGAGGATGGATTGACCCAGCGCGAACTGTCGCAGCGCGTGGGCATGATGGAGCCCACGACAGTTACCGCGCTCAACAGCATGGAGCGTCGGGGTTTGGTGGAGCGCGTCCGCAATCCCCATGACCGCCGCAAGGTCAACATCTATTTGACGCCGAAGGGGCGGGGGCTCAGGGAGGTGCTGTTGCCCTGCGCGGCGGATGTCAGCGATCAGGCGACGCGCGGCATCACGGCGGAGAATCTGGCGCTGACGGTCGACGTGCTGCGGCGGATGGGGTTGAATTTGGGCGACGATGGTGTTTTGACGGAAATCGAGTGATCCATGAGCGTTCCCGGACGACGGCCTTTCCCGGAACAACCGGGCAAAGGCCGTCGTTTCCATTTTACCGGGCGGTCATGACTGAAGGGACTGGATAGCTTAATCGTCATCCCGCGGGCGCGGCGGCAGGGCGGCGCCCGCCAGGGTTGCGCCGGTGAAGACGGCGTCCCGGATGTTGGCATCGGTCAGCGTGGCCTTGGTCAGGTTGGCCCGCGTCAGGTCGGCATCGGTCAGGTTGGCCCCGCGCAGGTTGGCCCCCATCAGCGAAGCTTCGATAAACCGCGTTGCGGTGAGGTTGGCGGGCCACAGGCGGCCGGTTGGTCGGCCATCGGCGCCCTTGATGTCCACCCAGCCGATCGCCGTGCCATCGAGCCGGGCGCGGGAGAGATCGCAGCCGCGCATGTTTGCCCCATCCATCACCGCGTTGGAGAGGTCGGCGCCGCTGAAGTTCGCGCCGGCCAGTTCGCTCATGATGAACTGCGAGTCCCGGAGCTTGGCCCCGGTCAGATTAGCGCCCTTGAGGTTGGCACCCGACAGGTTCACGCCGCGCAGATCGATATGGGACATGTTGGCGCTCTGGAGGTCGGCGCGGGAGCCTTGCGTGCCGCCGGAATTGATCCAGGCATAGTGCTCGCTGAGCGCCCGCTGGACCTGCATGGGAAAGTTTTCGGTGGAACGGGTGAGGTTGGCGCCGGTGATGTCGGCCCCGTCCAGGTCCACGCCGTCGAGAACCGCCCCTTCCAGGTCGGCGTTGCGCAGGTTGGCGCCATTGAGGATCGCGCCCACCAGATTGACGCCCTTCAGGTTGGCGCCTTGGAGGTTGGCGGCGGAAAGGTTGACGCCGCGCATGTCCGCCTTGGCCATGTTGGCGTCCTTCAGGACGGCGCGCATCAAGGTGGCACCTGTCAGCAGGGCGCCCTGGCAGTCGGCTCCCACCAGCGACACCTCCGTCAGGTCGGCGCCCGACAGGTTGGCGTTGGACAACGAAGCCTCGTCGAGGTCACTGCCGGCAAGATCGGCTTTGAAGAAGTGAAGCTCCTTGCCCGACTTGCCGGACAACAGCGCGCCGCCGCGCATGTCGGCCTCGCGCAGGATGGCCCGCTTCAGCCGGGCGCCGCGCATGCGGGCGCCGCGCAGGTCGGCGCGGTACAGGTTGGCCCCGGTGAGGTCGGCCTTGGTCAGGTAGGCGGCGAACATGTCGGTATGGCTGAGGTTTGACCCTGACAGGTCGCAGCACGACAGGTTGGTGCCCGATAACTTGGCCTGCTCCAGATTGGCGCCGGCAAAGTTCGTTCCCTCCAGGTTCACCATCGTCAAGTTGGCGCGCGCCGCCTGCGGCTGGCGCTTGAGCCAACGTTCATGCTTTTCAAGAATGGCGACCAGCTCGTGGGGCGTCATGCTCCTGCCGGGACAATGCCTGGGTTAAGGGGTGAACCATATACGCTTACCCCAACGTTGGCACGTTTTCACCGGAAATCATCGGGTGCGGCAACATCGGCTGTTTCATCGTGTTACAGGTGCTTACGGGCGAGGTTCCACTTGATGTCATGCAATTCCGCCGGAAGGGAGCCCCGATGATCGCCGATGTCATTCTCGACGACCACCAGGCCGTGCGCGAAATCTTCGCCGTTGCGGGCAACGCCGCCATCGAGGCATTCGGAGAGCGGGCGCAGGAGTTCCGCCGTTTCGGCCGCCTGTGGGAGGCGCACGCGGCGATGATGGACGAGGTGGTGTACCCGCCGCTGGCCGAGGCGGTCGGCCGCGCTCCGGCGGCGCTGGCCGCCCGCGGGCGCCAGCGGGAGATCGCCGCGCGGGTGGCCGACCTGGCGGCCCGCGCCGAGGCCGGCATGGAGGAGGACTGGGACACCGATTTCGAGGAGCTGAAGGCGCTGTTCGAACGTCAGGTGGACGACGAGTGCGCCGTCGTGGGGCAGATCGTCAGCCGCTTGGCCCCAGGAACGCTGGCCGAGATGTCGCGCCGTGGCCGAGCCATCCGGGAACGGATGGCGGCATGAAAGATCTCTGGTCAGGGACCGCCCGGAGTTCCCGATAGACGTCGAGATATGCCGCCACCATGCGCCGCGTGGTGTAGCTCTGGGCCCGCAGCCGCGCCGCGTGGCCCAATCTTCGCCGCAGCCGTGGCGACGCGGCGAGGGCCGACAGGGCTCGCCGAAGCGCCGCATGGTCATCGGGGCGAACGAACAGGGCCGCGCCCCGCCACAACTCGCGCAAGGTGGGAATGTCGCCAAGGACCAGCACCGCTTCGCACAGGGCGGCCTCCAGTACCGCCAGACCGAACGGCTCGTAACGGGCGGGCAGGGCGAACACCGCCGCTTTTCCCAGCCCGAGGTGCATCCGCTCCGGCGTGATCACGCCCAGCGCCGTCAAGCTGCGCGGTGGAGTTCCCCCGCCTTCCGGCCGGCGCCAGTCGCCCGCCACCACCACCGGCCAGTCGAGCCGTCCCGCCACGGCTTCCAGGGCGCCGACGTTCTTGGCCGGGTCCCACAGCCGACCGGCGCTGAAGATGATGGGGTCCTTCGGCAGCGGCCGCCACTGGCGGGGATCACGGCCATTGGCGATGACGCGGGATCGCCGCATCGGCCCGTAGAGCGCCGCCAGACTGGTCAGCATCGCGCGGGTCGGCGCCACCACCAGATCGGCCGCCGCCAGGCCCCGTGCGACGCGGGTGGCGTAAGGGGCCCATTCCGGTGGGGCCGGGGCGCGATGCACCGCCTGCCACCAGGACAGGACGCAGGAGTGGGCCACCACCAGCACCGGCGCCGGCCACGGCAGGGCGGCGTGGGCATAGCCGTTGAGGTGGATGATGTCGGGCCGCCGCTGCCGGGCCAGTCCGAGGAGCCAGTCTCCCGCCCGGACAAGATCGGTTTCGGGGTCGGCCATCCATTCCAGGCGGAACCGGCTCTCAAGGAGGGCGAGGCCGGGAATGCCGATGGCCAGGGCCTTTTGCGGACCCGTGGGCGGTGGTCCCATGGTTGCAAGATCGATCGCCACCCCGTGGCGCGACAGGCCGCGGGCGAGTTCCAGGGAGTAATCCCATACCCCGCCGACGGCGTCGGTGGTCATCAGCACCCGCCGGCAAGGGCGGGCGGGTGCGTCAGCCATTCGCCATCACCAGCCAGAGCCCCGCCAGGAACAGCCCCACCACGATCACCATGGCAGCCAGCGCCACCATCAGGCCGCGCGAGGCCGGCACCGAGAACCCGGCGCCACGGCCCGGCGGAATCTCCGGAGCTGCCTGGGTAGGGGGGGTGTGGGGCGGGGCCAGGTTGGGGTTGATTTGGCCGGCGGCCTCGTCGTCGGTGCCCAACGGCGAAGCCGCCGGGTCGATGGCGGGAATTTTGTCGCCGGTACGGCCGGAATCGATATCGGCACGCAAGCGGGCGGCCTGGGAGCCGGGATGAGGAGTGTCCCGGTGAGGGGTAGTCTGCCGTTGCTGGGCCATGATGTCGTCTCCGGTCTGCCGACCGGATCAACCGACCCGGCGGCCTCGGGTTCCCGGCGCGGCCCGACAAAGGCGTCGCCGCCGGCCGCCCGGGGGTCGGTCATTTCCCGGAAGGTTTGCACGGCTTGCCGTCGGGTCCTTTCTCGCCGGGCAGGCAGGAGGAGCCGCCAACTCCTCCCGATGAACCGCTTCCCGCCGTTCCCCCGGAAGAGCCGCCGGAACCGGAATCTCCCGATCCGCCCGAAGCGGCGGAGCCGTTTCCACCCGCTCCGCCGGAAGAGCCGCCGCCGGAAGAGCCGCCGCCGGAAGATCCGCCGCCGGAAGAACCGCCGCCGGAAGAACCGCCGCCGGAAGAGCCGCCAGCCGAG
>DASPMK010000259.1:0-4131 GCA_035627075.1 Azospirillaceae bacterium | reverse complement strand
CGTTCTGCATGGCGTTGACGGTGCGCATGATGCTGCGGGCGTTCTCGGTGGCGTCATCGGCCATGGTGGCGATCCCCTCGGCCACGGCGCCCGATGCCTCGGTCTGGCGCTCCAGGATGGCGGCGATGTCGGTCATGCCATCGGAAGCATGCTCCACCAGGGAACCGACCTCGCCCATGCGTTCGCTGACGTCGCGGATGATGGTCTGGCCCTCGGAAACGGCGCGCACGCTGTCTTCCATGGTCCGGATGATGGCCATCATCTCCGCGCGCAACTCGTCGATGCGTGAGCGTATGTCTTCGGTGGCGGTGGCGGTCTGGCGCGACAGGCTTTTGACTTCGCTGGCGACCACGGCGAACCCCTTGCCGGCCTCACCCGCCCGTGCCGCTTCGATCGTGGCGTTCAACGCCAGAAGATTGGTCTGTTTGGCGATGGCTTCGATCGAGGCGATGATGTCGCCGATGCGTTCCGACGCGCTGGACAGTTCATTGACCCGTTGGGCGGCGGCGCTCACCGCCTCGCTGATCTCCGCCATGCTGGCGACGGCGCGGCCGGCGACATCACGGCCATGCAGCGCCGATTGGGAGGCGTCGCGGGCGTGGGTGGCGACCTCGTGGCTGCGGCTCGACAATTCGGAGACGCTCGACACCATCGCTTCGGTGGAGGCGGCGACGTGCTGGGCGGTCTTGTCCATCGCCCGAAGTTCGTTGACCATGCCGGCGTTGGCGGTGGCGGCCTCGTTGATGACGATGGCGAGGTCGACCGTGTGGGTCAGGAGATTGTCGGCGAATGAGCCCAGCTTCTCCCGGATAGTGGCGGTTTCGTGGGCGTCGTTGTAGACCGCCATGGTGGCGGCCATGTCGTACATCACCGCGCTGATGAGCGCCGTCAGGGCTTGGGCGCGCTTTTCCCCGTTGAGGCGAAACTGACCGGCCACAAGGCGGGTCATGTCTCCGAGCAGGTGGGAATAGGCTCCGATCCACCAGAAGGGCGGGAGCTGGATGCGTTGATGCGCCTGCCCGACGGCGGCGCAGTGGGCCAGATAGTCGCCGTTGATGTCGCCGCGGAAAAGCAATTCCCAATGAGCGCGCTGCTGCTGCTTCAGTCGCTCGCGGGACTGCGGGTTTTCCAGCCTTTCCCGCGCGATTGGCCACTGCATGAGATGGCCGTAGAATCGATCCAGCAGTTCATCGATCCGCCCCATTACGACGGGAGCGATGTCGCGGAGCGCCGCGCGGGCATCGTCGGTCAGGCGGAAAAAGGTATGGGGCAGATCACTCGATGCGCTGAATTCGCGGGTCATCGGAGGACGGTCCTGGAGGAGAGAATGAGGTGGTTGGCCCGACAGGGCTTGGTGCCCCGCGAAGGCATTATGGCCCTGTCCTGTGAACTGGTTTTGACGGAGTTGTTGCTGGTTCGACAAAAGCCGCGCCGCGGATGATGGGGGAACGGATGTCGCGGGGGTGAAAGCCCCCGATCCGGGGATCGCAAACTCGCCGATTCTGCATCGCCTCGACATTTTCCCACGCTGATTCAGCGCGGTACATCATGTCTCCTGATGCTTCTCTCACACGATTTATTATGATGGGCCAGGACCCGGCAAGGTATGGAAATGGAGAAAGGCACGTGGCCAATCTGGTGGACGCCAACGGCAAGCTGATGTCGCGGGACGCGCTCAAGGGCTTCATCGCGGCCTACAACGCGGGCAATCGCGGGGCCAAGGAGTTCGCCGCCATCCCGCGCGCGCTGGTGATCGTGATGGACAATCTGACTGTCGGCAAGACCACCTATGTCAAATGCGCCGACGGCACCGCCCAGCTGGCGCGGCGCAAGGACAAGACCATCGCCACTTTGTGACGGTCGTCAGTGCGCCAGCACCGGCGAGACGCTGTCGATGACGCGCAGCAAGCCATGGACGAAGCGCATGATGCAGGAGGCGCCGATAAACAATTCCACCGGACTTTTGATATCGCCGAACTGAATCAGGAAACCGTTGGGATTGAAGACCACGGCGATCTTGGCGCCGTCGGACAGTACGTGCTGGGTCTTGCCCTGGTAGTAGGCATCAACCAGCTTGCGGCCGAACTCGCGCGCGTCTTCCAGGTCAAGCGCCCACAGCCGGGGTTCGACGCAGGTGGCGTTGAAGACGAAAACGGCATCGAAGGTGACGCGGCACTGGTCGTCCGAGGAGATGGCGACGTGACTCAACAACTTGCCGTCCGGAAACAAATAGGTCCGGTCGTCCATCTCGATGTTCATGTTCAGCCGGGGCTTTACCGACTCCGGCGCGATAGCGGTGTCCATGAAAGATCTCTTGTCGCCTGGCCTGCGGGGCGGGAATTGGCGGGCAGGGTAAAAGCAACGCCGGTTGCGGTCAATCGGGCCATCCCTCGCGCCGGCGCGAGGTCACGGAAATTGCTCGATCACCACAAAGGGGTCGGCGCAGCGCGGCATCGCCGGTTTCTCCATCGGAAGCCGGGCGGCCGCTTCGCTGGCCGAGCAGGCGAAGTCGAAGCGCAGGGATTGGCTCTGGAAGGCATTGATCAGGGCCGGCGGGGCCATCGGCGCCGGTTCCACCGCGCGGCGCGGCGCCGCTTTGGGCGCTGGCGCGTCATCAAGCGCGCGATCGGGGCGCGGCACGATCTGGGTCCGCCCGACACGGTCAGGACGGTTGGCCGCCTCGACCGGCGAGAACCATCCCGGCACCGCCAGGGCGGCCAGCGTCAGACCGGCAAGAAAAACGGCGGCGCGTGGGCGGAAGGGCGGCATTGGGACCGGCGGCGGTTGGTGTCGGTACGCGGCATTCTACCGCGCCGGGCGGCTCGGCGCTACCAACCGCGCCCACCCAGATAGCGATTGCGCCCCTTCGGCCGGAAGAGCTATCATCCTGTCACTTTCGACGTTCGATGACCCCTGAAGCATTGCCGCCCCCCTCTGATCCATGACCGGCAAGTTAACAGCCATCCGGCACCCAGAACTGGACAGTCTTTACGCCTTCTGGCACCAGAACTGTCCGGACGGCGGCATTCCAATGTCCAGCGACATGGAACCGGCCGACCTTCGGCGCTGGCTTGGGCACATGCTCATCATGGACGTTGTGGCGGTGAAGATTGACGATGCCGCGCCGTCGGAGAAAAACTTTCGCTACGCTTACTACGGACGCTCTCTCGCCGAGGCCTTCGGTGAGAATCGGCTGGGCCAGACGTTGGAGCGCCTGCCGGGTAACCAGCGCAAGATTCTGGAGAGCGAGTACGAACTGGTCCGTCTCAGCGGCGAACCGATGCACCGCGTTTACACCGCCGATTTCGACGGGGTGGAGCGGACCTGGGAACGTCTTGTCCTGCCGCTGACCGGCGATGGTGAAAGCGTCGACAAGATCCTGGTGGCCGCTTACGAGCTTTAGCAGGCCCTTTCTCCGTTTCGTTCATTCGGCCTCCGGGCCTTAAGGCTTACCCCGAAGGCGCGAGTCCGACTCCCATGAATCCTTCCAGCTACCGTCCCGCCCAGACCGACAAGGCGCACATCCAGACCGCCGACGAGTTCAATCTCTGGTGCGCGCTGAACAATCAGCCTTATAGCCTGATTCAGCAGGTCTGGCATGACGGCGCCGTCGAATGGAGCCTTGAGCGCCACTCCGGCACGCCCGAGGCCTGTATCGCGTACGCGACCGGCCAGGAGGACGAGACGATGGCGGTGATCACCGCCTTTGCTTTCCTGGCGGGCGTGGAATGGGCGATCGAAGCCGACCTGCCGCCCGTCATCCTGCCGGACGACGGCGAGTCGGACGAGGACGCCGACGACGAGCTTCTCGATGAGGAGCTGGACGATGGGGCGCTGGACAGCGAGGCTCCCTGGGTCGTCCCGGTGGTAACCCCGGCCTCGGTGTGGGCGCCGCCTTCCCGTACGGCGGCAACCTCGGGCGAGGGCTACAGCCTGCCCGGCCTGACCCTGCTCCAGCCGGCCCCGCCGCATCCCGAGCAGACCCACGACGAGGTGCTGCTGGCACGCAACGCCCGCAACCTGGAAACCGTGTTGCGCAACTTCCGCATCCGCGGCGAGATCATGGAAGTCCGCCCGGGGCCTGTGGTCACGCTGTACGAGCTGGAGCCGGCGCCGGGCACCAAGTCGTCG
>DASPMK010000258.1:0-18195 GCA_035627075.1 Azospirillaceae bacterium | reverse complement strand
AAAGCTGCCCACCACCAAGACCGCCGACTGGACACTGTCCCAGGAAGCCCACGTCAAGAAGCTGGCCGCCGAGTTCAACGCCCGGACGCCTGGTTCCAAGGCGCTGGCCGAGCGCTACCGGCCGGTCTACGCCACGCCGCGCGCCGTCATCGGCTTCCGGCCGGAATGGAAGGAGTTGATCTACCCCCTGCACGTCGAGCGGGCTGACGGCGCCTACGTCTGGGACGTGGACGGCAACCGCTATGTCGATGTCACCATGGGCTTCGGCGCCACCCTGTTCGGCCATAACCCATCGTTCGTGCGCCGCGCCATCGAGGAAGAGCTGGCGCGCGGCATGCCGCTGGGGCCACAGCACCCCCGCGCGGGGCGTGTCGCCGAACTGATCGCCGAGATGACCGGCAACGAGCGGGCGGCGCTGTTCACCACCGGCTCGGAAGCGGTGATGGTGGCGGTGCGGCTGGCGCGCGCCGTGACGGGGCGCTCGAAGATCGTGATCTTCACCAACTCCTACCATGGCACCTTCGACGGACTGCTGGCCGCCGGCTGGGCCGATGGGGCGACGGTGGCGACCATGCCGGTGGCCGCCGGCACGCCGCAAAGCATGGTGGACGAGGTGATCGTGCTGCGTTACGGCGACGCCGATGCGCTCGACACCATCCGCCACCACGCCGACCGGCTCGCCGCCGTGCTGGTGGAGCCGGTGCAGAGCCGCGATCCCGGCACCCAGCCGATGGAATTTGCGCGCACCCTGCGCCAGCTCACCGCCGAGCGCGACATCGCCCTGATCTTCGACGAGATGATCCTGGGCTTCCGCGTGCATCCGGGGGGCGCCCAGGCCCGTTTCGGCGTCCAGGCCGACATCGTAACCTACGGCAAGGTGACGGGCGGGGGCGTGCCCATGGGCGTGGTGGCGGGCAAGGCCCGCTTTCTGGACGCCATCGACGGCGGGATGTGGCACTACGGCGACGATTCCGTGCCCCGGTCACGCACCGCTTTCGTCGCCGGCACCTTCAACAGCCACCCCCTGACCGTGGCGGCGGCCGAGGCGGTGCTGGAGGAGCTGAAGCGCCAGGGTTCCGCCCCGCTGGAGCGGCTGAACGAGCGGACGGCCCTTCTGTGCGCCGACCTCGATCGTTTGTTCGAGGTCGAGGACGTGCCCATCCGCATGTCGTACTTCGGTTCGCTGTTCCGTTTCAATTTCAAGGACAACACCGAAATCCTCAACTACCACCTCCTGAAGAACGGGGTGTTCGTGTGGGAGGGGCGCAACTGTTTCCTGTCGCTGGCCCATGCCGATGAGGACGTGCGATTCATCATCGAGGCGGTGAAGCGCTCGGTGGCGGAGATGCGCGCGGGCGGCTGGTTGCCGCCGGGTCCCCCGGGCGGCGGGCGGTGCAATCTGGCGCGCGGCCAGCGCGAGATGTGGTTCCTGATGGAGAGCCAGCCGGAGGCCATCCACGCCTATACCGAGATGGTGGCGGTTGACCTTCAGGGGGTGCTCGACGCCGCCGCCCTGGAACGGGCGTTGGCCCGGCTGGTCGCCCGACACGAAGTATTGCGGACCTGGGACATGGATGGCGAAACCTGCGCCATCGCCCCGGCGAGTCCGGTGGCATTGCCGGTGGTGCCGGTGGCCGACGACGACGTGGCCGTCCGGACCGCTCTGGTCGAAGACATTGGTATCCCTCTCGATCTCCGGGGCGGTCCGCCGTTGCGTGTACGCCTGCTGCGTCGCGCCGCCGAACGCCACATCCTGTCCTTTGTCATCCACCACATGGTGGCCGATGGCTGGTCGCTCGGCCTGCTGCTGTTCGAACTTGCCACCCTCTACAGTGCCGAGCGGACGGGACGGCCGCCGCATCTGCCGGCCGCCCGGCCGTTTTCCGATTTCGTCCGCTGGGCCGCCGGGCTGGAAGTGTCACCGGATGCGCCCGAACCGGCGCCGCCGGTGACCCTGCCGGCCGATGAGCCTCTGGCTCCGCGCACCGGCCGTTTCAAGGGTGGGCGCATTCACCGGCGCGATCCCCTGGCGCCAAACGCGCCGGGCCAGCCCGAGCGTCTGCACGCCCGCACCAAGGTCTTCGCCCAAGCCGAAGGTGTCAGCCCGTTCATGGTGATGCTGGCGGGTTATGCCGTGCTGCTCGGCCGGCTGTCGGGCCAGACCCGTTTCGCCATTGGCATCCCGCTGGCCGGTCATGGGCTGGCCGGTCTGCCGATGATGGCGGGCATGGCCTCATCCGTCCTGTCCGTGCCGGTCACCCTGAACCCGGCCGAGCCGTTCCGTGCGGTGGTGGCGCGAATGCGCGAGGCGACCATCGCCGCTCAGGCCAAGCCCGCGCGGCTGTTCGCGCCGGACGTGGACGGGCCGGCGGATGCCGTCAACGTGATGTTCAATTTCGACCGCGAGGCGCGCGTCGGCTTCGACGGGCTGACGCTCGATTGGGTGTCGCCGCCGCTCACCCATGTCAAGGTGGACCTGTTCCTCAACGTGATGGATCTGAACGGCGTGCCGCTGTTCGACCTGGATTACGACCAGGGCGTGATCGGCGAGGCGACGGCGGTGCGCTGGTTCGACAGCTTCGTCACCCTTCTGGGCACCGCCGCGGCCGCTCCCGACACGCCGCTGGCCGATCTGCCGCTGGACACGACCGCCGTGTCTGACACCGTGGAACTGGTGGACGGCTTTGGTGGCCGGGCGGCTGTCGGGGTGCTGGCCATGGCCGCCGACGGGAGATTCGAGGACCGGCTGGCGCGGCGACGCGCTGATGGCTCGATCGAGATTGTCGGCCGGTTGGTCCGCCGGCCGCACGGCTGGGTAGACCTGGACGCCGAGGTGCCTCCGGCTGCCGCCGCTCATGAACGCGTTGCTCCGCGCACGCCGGAAGAGGCGCGCATGGCTGCCCTGTGGACCGAGGTGTTGGGAGCCGACGCCGTGGGTGTCACCGATGGCTTCTTTGACCTCGGCGGACACAGCCTCAAGGCGGTGGTCATCCTCAACCGCGTGGCGGCGGAGTTCGGCCGCCGCCTGACCATTCGCCAGTTCCTTGATGCGCCGACGGTGGCCGGGCTGACGGCGCTGCTGGCCGCCTCCGGTTCCGCGGTGGAGGAAATTCCGCACCTTTCCCAAGCGTCCGATTACGACCCGTCCAACGCCCAGGCGCGGCTGTGGATGCTGGAGCAGCTCGACCCCGGCCTTGTCGCCTACAATGTGCCGTTCCATCTCGAATCCCGCGATCCGGTGGACGCCGAGGCGCTGGCCCGCGCCTTGGCCCGGCTGGCGGAGCGGCACGAAAGCCTGCGCACCGCGATCCTCGAGCGCGACGGCCTGCCCCGGCAGGTGGTCCTGCCCACCGTCGCGCCGCCGCTCGATATTATTGACCTCAGCCTGTCCGGCGATGCCGAGGCCGCCGCCCGTCACCATGCTGAAACCCTGTCGGTCGAGCCCTTCGACCTCGCCCACGCGCCGTTGTGGCGGGTGAGCCTGCTGGTTTTGCCGGATCGGGCGTGGGTGGCCGTATCGATGCACCACATCATCTCTGACGGTTGGTCGCTGGGCGTGTTCGTGCGCGACCTCCTGGGCTTCTACCGCGAGGAAACCGGCGCCGGTCCGGCCGATCTGCCATCCCTGCCCGTGCAGTACCGCGACTATGCCGCCTGGGCCAACGCCAAGGCCCTGGCGGATACCGCCCACCTCGACTGGTGGCGGGAAACGCTGGCCGCCCCGCCGCCGGTGCTCACCCTGCCCGGCGACCGGCCGCGCCCGGCGGTCAAGAGCCATGCCGGCGCTACCCGGCGCGGCCATGTGCCTCAGGAGCTGGCGGCACGGATCAAGGGCCTGGCGCGCACCTCCGGCACCTCGCTCTATTCCGTGCTGATGGCGGCCTTCAAGGCGCTGGTCCACCGCGCGACGGGGAGCACCGACATCCTGATCGGCACGCTCCACGCCGGCCGCGACCACCCCGATCTGGCCGACCAGATCGGCTTCTTCGTCAACGCCCTGCCCATCCGCGACCGCGTCGATCCGCAAGCCCCGTTCAGCGCTCTGATCGCCCAGGTGCGCACGACGCTGCTGGACGCCTTCGACCGCGCCGACACCCCCTTCGACCGCATCGTCGAGGCGCTGGCCCTGCCGCGCGACCCGTCCCACACCCCGCTGTTCGACATCGTCTTCGTGCTGGAGGACGTGGGCGAGGTGGAGACGGTCGCGGCCTCCATGGGCATCACCGGGCATGAGATCGACCTGCCGGCCACCCAGTTCGAGCTGGCTTTCTGCGTTACCGAAAAGCCCGACGGCATCGCCATCGCCGTGGTCCATTCCACCGACGTCTTCGGCCCCGCCCGCATCGACGCACTGATCGCGGCTTACCTTCAAGTGCTGGAGGCGGTTGCGGCCGACCCGACGCGACCGCTGGCCGAGTTGCCCGGCCCGATGGAGGTGGCGCTTCCCCGCCCCACATCCCAAGCGGCCGCCGTCCGCCGCCCGTCCGCCGCCACGACGGTCGAAATGGTGGCGGGCCAAGCCGCCGCCGCACCCGACGCTATCGCCGTGATGGGCGACGGCTTGGCTCTGACCTACGCTGAGCTTGAAACACGCGCTGCTCGACTCGCCCGCCAGCTCCGCCACTTGGGCGTCGGACAGGGGGCGCCGGTGGGCATCGGCTTGCCCCGCTCGCCAGCGCTGGTGGTGGCGCTTCTGGGCGTGCTCAAGTCCGGCGGCGCCTGTGTGCCGCTCCACCCGGATTATCCGGCCGAGCGCCTGTCCTTCATGGTCGCCGACGCCCGCTGCCCGGTGGTGCTGACCCAGGAAGGGTTGTTCACCGGCGTCGATCTCTCCCCCGCCCGTCTCATCACGCTGGACGCCGAAGGCTCCACCGGCACGCCGGAAGCCGACCTGCCCCCCCCGCCCGCGCGGGGCGCTCTCGCCTACGTCATCTATACCTCCGGTTCCACCGGCACGCCCAAGGGGGTGGGGGTGGAGCACGGCTCCTTCGCCGACCATGTCGCCGAGGTCGTCACGCAATACGGCATGGCCGCCACCGACCGGGTGCTGGCGTTCGCCTCCATCAGCTTCGACGTAGCGTTCGAGCAGGTGTTCGCTCCGCTGGCCGCCGGGGCCGCCGTGGTGATCGCCGATGGCGAGCGTTGGGCGCCGCAGGAGATGGCCGCCGTGGTGCGCCGCCACGGACTCACCGTCCTCGACCTGCCGGCCGCCTACTGGGGCGAGTTGGTCACCCATTGGAAGGGGCACCCCGCCGATGTCGCCGGCCTTAGTCTGAAGGTGGTGGTCGTGGGGGGCGAGGAAATGCCGGCGGCCCGCGTCCCCGACTGGTTCACCCTGCCGATCCGTTGCGACCGGCTGCTCAACGCCTATGGCCCGACCGAGGCGGTGATCACTGCGTCGCTGCACCATGTCACCCGCGCCGATGCCGGGCTGCCCCGTATCCCCATCGGCCGCCCTCTGGGCGACCGCCGGGCCTACGTCGTCGGTTCAGGGTTGGAGGCCCTGCCTATCGGCGCCGAAGGCGAACTGTGCATCGGCGGCGATACGTTGGCGCGCGGTTACCTGAATCGGGTGGACCTGACGGCCGAGCGCTTCGTGGAGGACCCATTCCGGCCGGGCGGACGGCTCTACCGTACCGGCGACCGCGCCCGGTTCCGCTCCGATGGTACGCTGGAATTCCTTGGCCGGTTGGACCAGCAGATCAAAGTCCGCGGTTTTCGCATCGAGCCGGGCGAGATCGAACACGCGTTGCGCACCCATCCGGGGGTACGCGACGCCGCCGTGATCGCTGAGGGCGGCACGCTGGCGGCCTATCTGGCGGCGGGCGATGGGGTGGAGCGTGACGACCTGCGCCGCCATCTGGCCGCGACCCTGCCCGAGCACATGATCCCCGCCCGCTTCCGGCGGCTCGATGCCTTGCCGCTGACCGCCAGCGGCAAGGTCGATCGCAAGGCGCTGGCCGGGCTGGACGCCGCCGACCTCGATGCCGGCAAGGAGGCCGCCGGGCCGGCAAGCGATCTGGAGCGGGCCATCGCCGACCTCTGGCGCGAAGTTCTGGGAATTGACCGGGTTGGCCGTGACGACAACTTCTTCGAGCTGGGCGGCTTCAGCCTGAAAGCCAATCAGGTGGTGGTGCGGCTGCGCCAGCGGCTGGGCGCCGATCTGACGCTGAAGGACTTCTTCGCCGCCCGCTCGCTGGCCGAGCTGGCCGCCGTGGTGGAAAGCCGGCGGTTGCCCGAAGCCAGACCCGAGGCCGCCCTGGTGACGGCGCCGCTCCCGGCTGACGGCACCTATCCCCTGTCCTCCGGCCAGCGCGGCATCTGGCTGATCCAATCGCGCGACCCCGAAGCGTTCCACTATAATATGGTCGGCAGCTTCCTTCTGACCGGCCCGGTGGACGCCACGGCACTGGCGCGGGCCTTGGAAGCGCTGATCCATCGCCATGCCGCCTTGCGCACCCGCTTCGTTGTTCAGCACGGCGAGCCGCGCCAGCGGATCGAAGCACCTCCCGCCGGATTCGCGCTGGCCTTGGAAGACCGCCGCGACACGTCGGACGCCGATGCCGTGCTGGCCGTCGTGGAAGATGAGGAGCGCCGCCACGCCTTCGACCTGACGACCTGCCCCCTGTGGCGGGCACGGCTGATCCGCCTGCCCGACGCCGACGGACTGGCCCGTCACGCCCTGGTGTTCAACCTCCATCACATTATTTTCGACGGCTGGTCGACCGCCGTGCTGCTGAGCGAGTTGGAGCCGCTTTACCGCGTGGCGTGGACCGATCCGGCCCAGCCGGCGGCGGTCCTGGACGCGGCGGCGGGCCTCACGCCCCTCGCCATCCAGTATCCCGACTATACCCTGTGGCAGCTCGCCCGGCTTTCGGAACCGGCGCTGACGGCGGCGCGCGCCCACTGGCTGGGCCTGTTCGAGGACGGCGTGCCGGTTCTATCCCTGCCCACCGACCGGCCGCGACCGGCCGCGCTTAGCGGACGCGGCGGCCTCGTGACCCTGTCGTTCGGCGCTGACGTGAGCAACCGCCTGCGGATGCTGGCGCGGGCCGCCGACGCCAGCCTGTTCACGGTGATGGCCGCCTTGGTCCACACCCAGCTACACCTGCTTGGCGGCGATACGGATATCGTGGTCGGCACGCCGGTGGCCGGGCGCAACCACCCCGACCTGGAAGGACAACTGGGCTATTTCCTGAACATGCTGCCGCTACGCGCCCAGCCCACGGGCGACATGTCGTTCCGCGTGTTTCTGGAGACGGTACGGTCGGCGGCGCTGGATGCCTTCGCCCATCAGGAATACCCCTTCGACCGCCTGCTGGAAGAGTTGGACCCACCGCGTCATCCCGGCCGCCACCCGTTGTTCGATGTGGTGGTGAACCACCAGAATACCGATCCTATCCGCCTCAGCCTCGACGGGCTGGGTTGCGAGACGCGCCGGGACGCCAGCATCAGTGCCAAGTACGACCTGAACTTCATGATCGACGACCAGGCGGTGCTGGGCCTGTCCCTGGAATATGCGGGCGACCTGTTCGCGCCCGCCACGGCCGAGCGGATGGCCCGTGATTTCCTGGATCTGGTCGCCGCTGTGGTGGATGATCCCAGCGCCACGCTGGCCGAGCTGGCCGCTCAAGTCCGCCCCTTGCCCCCGGCCGCGGTTCCGGTGATGGCGGGGGCTGCCGACGATCTTATCGACGACGCGTGGTAGGCTCATGTGCGGCATCGTCGGCATCTTCCACCTGACCCGTGAGGCACCGCCCGTCCGCCCCGCGCTGGAAGCCATGGCCGAAGCCCTCGTTCATCGCGGTCCCGACGACGACGGTTTTCACGAGGCCCCTGGCATCGGGTTTGGTTTTCGCCGGCTGGCCATCGTCGATCTCGTCTCCGGCAACCAGCCGATGTTTGCTGCCGACGGCGCCGTCGCCATGGTCTGCAACGGCGAAATCTACAACCACACGGCCCTGCGCGCCGAGTTGGCAGCCAAAGGGCATGTTTTTCGTACCCGCTCCGACGTCGAGGTGATCCCGGCCCTGTATCTGGAGCACGGTCCCGGGTTTCCCACCCGCCTGAACGGCCAGTTCGCCGCCGCCATCTACGACGGCCGCCGTCATCGCCTCGTGCTTGCCCGCGACCATGTCGGCATCGCGCCGCTGTTTTGGGCCGAGATAACGACCGAGGCCGGTCCGGCCCTTGTCTTTGCCTCCGAGATCAAGGCGCTGTTGAGACACCCCGCCGTGCCCCGCCAAGTGGATCTGACGGGGGTGGACCAGATTCTCACCTTTCCCGGCCCGGTCAGCCCGCGCACGGTGTTCACCGGCATCCACAGCCTGCCCCCCGGGCACGTCCTGGTGAGCGAGGCCGACCGCATTGCCGGCGTTGCCGCCTATTGGGACCTCGACTATCCCACTCTCAACGATCCTCGGCCCGCTCGTCCGCCGGAGGAGCACCTCGACGCGCTGGACGCCGCGCTCAGGCAAGCGGTGCGCTACCGCCTGCAGGCCGACGTCCCGGTGGCTTGCTATCTCTCGGGCGGCCTGGACTCCTCGCTGATCGCCGCCCTGGCGCACGATTTGACGCCGTCGGAGATTCGCCATTCTTTTTCCATCACCTTCGACGACGCCGCCATCGACGAGCGGCACTGGCAACGGCTGATGGCCGGGCGGCTCGGCACGCTCCACCACGAGACGGAGGTGGGGCCGGTGGCGATTTGTGACCGTCTCAAAGACATCGTGATTCACGCCGAAACCCCTTTGCGCGAGTCCTATAACGTTTGCTCACTGATTTTGTCCGACATGGTCCACAGCCAAGGGATGAAGGCCGTGCTGGCTGGCGAAGGGGCGGACGAGCTGTTCGGCGGCTATGTTGGCTACCGGCTCGATCGCCGCCGGGCGGTGGCCGCCGATCCCTTCGATCTGGAAGCCCAGCTCGAAGCCCAGATGCGTGAGCAGATCTGGGGCGATGCCGGCTTTTTCTATGAAAAAAACTACCACGCCTTTGCCGAAACCAAGGCCGCGCTCTATTCGGACGCGGTGCTCGCCGACTTCGCCGACATCGACTGTCTTGCCCATCCGGTGATCGATCGCGCCCGCGTAGCCGGCCGCGACCCCCTGCACCAGCGCTCCTATATCGATTTCAAGGTCCGCATGGCCGACCACCTCCTGGCCGATCACGGCGACCGTGTGGCCTTCGCCTCGTCGGTGGAGGCGCGCTATCCCTTTCTCGACATCGGTGTCATCGACGTGGTGCGCGACATCCCGCCGGCCCTGATGCTGGAGGGAGGCGAGGAAAAGCACCTGTTGAAACGGCTGGCCCGCCGCTACTTGCCGGCGGAGATCACCGGCCGCCAGAAGTTCAGCTTCGTCGCCCCCGGCAGCCCTGACCTTCTTCGCCAGAGTCTGCCCTGGGTCGAGGACCTGCTGTCCTACGAGCGCGTGAAGCGCCAGGGCTACTTCAATCCCGACACGGTCGAGCACCTGAAATCGGCATGGCGCAAGCCCGGTTTCCGCCTGAATCAGACCTTCGAGGACGATCTGCTGATGGTCGTGCTGACCTTCGGCATCCTGCTCGACGCCTTCCAGCTTCCCGACTTCGCCTGACACGGAACCGATCCGCGATGCAGCGCAACGCCTACTTTGAACAGCTTGAGTGCAAGGCCGAAGCACAGGGGCGGGCCATCGCCATCGAGGCTCCCGAGGGCACCGTGACCTATGCCGCGCTCAATGCCCAGGCCAACCGCATAGCGCACGCGCTGATATCTCATGGCATCGAGCCGGGCCGGGGAGATATCGTCGGGCTGTTCATGGACCCGTCCATCGCCTACGTCGCCGGCCTGTTCGGGGTGGGCAAGGCCGGGGGGGCGTTCCTGCCGCTGGCCATCGATCTGCCGGAAAAGCGGCTGGCCGCCTATTTGGCGAAGGCGCGGGCGACGGTGGTCGTCACCGATGCCGGCCATGCCGCCCTGCTGCCTGGTCACATCACGGCCATCATCGCCGACTCAGCCGGGCTAGAGGACCTGTCCGATACCAACCCCGGCCTGACGGTGAAGCCGGCCGATGGCTGCTACGTTATGTTCACCTCGGGCTCGACCGGCACGCCCAAGGCCATCCTGGGCCAGCAACGCGGCCTCACCCACTTCCTGAAGTGGGAGATCGCCGAGTTCTCCCTGGATGATTCGGTGCGGTGCTCGTGGCTGGCGCCGGTCACCTTCGATGTCAGTTTACGCGACATGCTGGTGCCGTTGATGGCGGGCGGCACCCTGTGCATTCCCGCCCCCGACACCCGGATCACGCCGCACCGGCTGGTGGACTGGATCATCGAAAGCCGGCTGACGCTGATCCATTGCGTGCCGACGGTGCTGCGCCTGATCATCCGCGAGTTGGAAAGCCGCTCGCCGGCCGCCCCCTTCCCTCATCTCGCCCATCTTCTGGTGGCCGGCGAGCCCCTGTTCGGCGCGGACGTGGCGGCGTGGCGGGCGGTGGCCGGCACGGGGACCGGCGTGGTGAACCTCTATGGCCCCAGCGAAACCACCCTGGCGAAGCTGTTCCATCGGGTGGATTTGCTGCCGGGTGATCCGCGCCGGGTGCTGCCCATCGGCAAGCCTCTGCCCAACACCGCCGTGCTGATCCTGAAGGGCATCCGGCTGTGCGCGGCGGGCGAGATCGGCGAAATCCACATCAAGACGCCCTACCGCACGCTGGGTTATCTCAACGATCCGGCGCTGACCGCCGAAGCCTTTATCCAGAACCCGCTGACCCCCGACCAGCCCGACGTCATTTACAAGACCGGCGATCTTGGCCGCTACCGGGAGGACGGCACCGTCGAATGCCTGGGTCGCCAGGACAACCAGGTCAAGATCAACGGCATCCGCATCGAACTCGGCGAGATCGAGGCTGCCTTGCGCGACCTCCCCGCCATCAAGGAAACCGTGGCGACAGCCTTGCCGGGCGCCGATCAGCGGCCGATGCTGGTGGCTTACTACACTCGCCGCGATGGCGCCGCCGAACCCCTGCCGGTGGAGGGGCTGCGCGCCGGGTTGGGCCGCGTACTGCCGCCCGCCATGCAGCCGCATCTGTTCGTGCCGCTCAAAGATTTCCCCAAGACCATCAGCGGCAAGATCAACCGCAAGGCCCTGCCCCGGCCCGAGGCGCTGTTCCACGAGCAGCACGAATACGTGGCGCCGGAAACCGACACCGAAACCCGCATCGCCCGGGTGTGGGCCGACCTGTTCGGTCTGGCCAAGGTCGGCATCACCAGCACCTTCCACGAGTTCGGCGGCGATTCGCTCAAGGCCATCCGCGCGCTGTCCCTGCTCTACCGGGAGTTCGCGGTGGAGGTGACCCTCCGCGACTTCTTCGCCGCCCCGACCATCCGCGATCTCGCCCGCGTCATCGACCAGAGCCGCGCCGGCGTGAAAACCTCGATCCCGCGCGTGCCCGACGCCGCCCACTATCCGGCATCACCGGCGCAGAGCCGGCTGTGGCGGCTCGATCGCATGGGTATCGCTCCCACCGCCTACAACCTCGCCGAAGCTTTCACCCTGGAAGGCCCGGTGGACGCCTACGCGCTGGAGCGCGCCGTCCAGACCCTCATCGCCCGGCATGAGTCGCTACGCACCACTTTCATCGAGGTGGATGGCGAACCACGCCAAGTGGTCCACCCTGTCCTCGACTGGCAGTTGGAACGGATGGACGTCAGTGGCGACATCGAGGCGCGGCAAGTGGCCGAAGCCAACCACGCCCACCTCTTCGATCTGGAGAAGGGGCCGTTGCTGCACGCCGTGCTGGCGCGGCTGCCCGACGGTGCCGATGGCTTCGCGCGGCACCTCTTGCTCTTCAACATCCACCACATCGTCTCCGACGTCTGGTCGTTGGGTGTGATGGTGAAGGAACTGGCACTGGCCTACCGGGCGCTGACCCATGGCGTCAAACCGGCCTTTGCGCCCTTGGCCCTGCATTACCGCGACTTCGCCGCGTGGCAGGCGACCGGCCTGTCGGACGCCGCCATGGCCGAACATCGCGCCTTCTGGCTCGACCGTCTTCAGGGGCCGCTGCCGGTGCTGGACCTGCCGGCCGACCGGCTGCGCCCGGCGGTGCAGACTTTCAACGGTACCACCGCGCGCTTCATCCTGGACCCGGAGTTGACCGGGCGGCTCAAGGAACTGGCCCAGGCGCGGGGCGTCAGCCTGTTCGTGCTGCTGACCTCCCTGACCAAGGCGCTGCTGCACCGCCACACCGGCCAGGATGACATCATCGTCGGCTCGCCGGTGCTGGGCCGTAACCACCCGGACCTGGAGCCGCAGATCGGCTACTACGTCAACACCGTGGCCCTGCGTGATCGCGTCGACGGCGCGCGGCCCTTCGCGGAGCTGTTGGCCGGTGTCGCGCGGACCGTGGCCCAGGCCCTGGCGCATCAGGACTACCCGTTCGAGGAGTTGGTCGGCTCGCTCGACCTCCAGCGCGACATGAGCCGGTCGCCGGTGTTCGACGTGATGGTGGTAGTGCAGACCTTCGAGGGGATCGCGCTCGACCTCGATGGCGCCCGGGTCGTCCCCTTCGGGCGGGAGGTCGCCTGGAACTTCAGCCGCTACGACATGGTCTTTCATCTCCAGGAAAGCCCGGACGGGCTGGCGCTCGACCTCAACTTCAACACCGATCTGTTCGACCCCGACCGGATCGGGCGGTGCGGCGCCCAGTTCGTCGAACTGGCCCGCGCGGTAACGCTGGACCCCGCCACGCTGGTCAAGGACCTGTCCCTGCTTCCCGCGTCGGAGGCCGACCGTCTGGCCGCCTTCGCCCAGGGGCCGGCGGCGCGGCATGAGGGCGCCACCATCCCGTCGCTGTTCGCCGACATTGCCGCCCGCCACCCCGCCCGCCCGGCGCTGGTCGAGGCCGGACGCTCCCTGACCTACGCCGAAACCCTCGCCGCCATCGAGAAACTGGCCGGGGGGCTGGTCGCCCGCCACGCCATCGCGCCGGGTGACCGGGTGGCGGTGCTGGCGGAGCGGTCCATCGAATCCATGGTGGCGATGCTCGCCGTCATGCGCGCCGGTGCCGTCTACGTTCCCATCGATCCCGACTACCCCGAGGCCCGCATCGCCCTGATGCGCGACCGCGCCGGTTGCCGGCTGGTGCTGATGGACCAGGATGTGGCCATGGCCTTGGCGGCGGATGACAGCACCGCCGCCCTGCCCGCCGTGGCCGGCAGCGATGTCGCCTACATCATCTTCACCTCCGGCTCCACCGGCCTGCCCAAGGCGGTGATGGTCGAGCATCGTGGCTTCGTCAACATGGCGCTGGGCCAGATCGACGCCTTCGGCCTCACGGCCGCCGACCGTGTGCTGCAATTCGCCTCGCCGTCGTTCGACGCCTCGCTGGCCAACGCCTTTCAGGCGTTGTTTGCCGGCGGCGCGGTGGTGCTGCCGCCGCGCGGTGTCATCGACGACACCGCCCGCTTTCTCGCTTTCCTGGCCGACACCGGCACCACCTGCGTCACTCTGCCGCCAATCTATCTGCGGGCGCTGGATCGGGCGCCGATGCCGGGCCTCAAGGTTCTGATCACCGCCGGCGAAGCCGCCCCGGTGGCCGAGTTGACCCACTACGCCCGGACCTGCCGCGCCTTCAACGCTTATGGTCCGACCGAGGCGTCGGTGTGCGCCACCATCCAGGAAATCCGCGTCGAGGACGCCGCCCGCCCGCGCTTGCCCATCGGCCGCCCGCTGCCCGATACCACGGTGTACGTGTTGGACGGCGCCATGAGGCCGGCGCCCATCGGCGTTATCGGCGAAATCTTCATCGGCGGCATCGGTGTGGCGCGTGGCTACCGCGACGACGCCGAGCGCACCGCCGAGCGATTCCTCACCCATCCCCGCACGGGGGAACGGCTCTACCGCACCGGCGATCTCGGCCGTTGGCTGGCCGACGGCAGCCTCGACTTCCTCGGCCGCCGCGACGATCAGGTCAAGGTTGCCGGCCACCGCATTGAAATGGGCGAGGTGGAGGAGGCGTTGCGCGCCGTTCCCGGCGTGCGCGACGCCCATGTCGCCACCATCGCCCGGGCAGACGGTTCGACCGCGCTGGTGGGTTACTACTGTCCGGAAAAGGCGGTGGAGCTTTGGCCTTCGGTGGCCGAGTTTTTCGTCTACGACGATGTCGCCTATTCCAGCATGGCCAACGACGAAGGCCGTAACCGCCGCTACCGCGCGGTCTTCGAAAAGCATCTGCCGAACAAGACGGTGGTGGATATCGGCACCGGCCCCTTCGCCATCCTGTCGCGGTTGGCGGTGGAAGCCGGCGCCGCCAGGGTTTACGCCATCGACCTGTTGGAGTCCTCGGCCGCCAAGGCGCGGGAGACGGTGGCGCGGCTGGGCCTGTCCGATCGCATCACGGTGATCCACGGCGACGCCACCACGGTCGATCTGCCGGAAAAGGTCGACGTCTGCATTTCCGAAATCGTCGGCGCCATCGGCGGTTCGGAAGGCTCGGCCAAGATCATCAACGCCGCCCGGCGGTTCCTGAAGGATGGGGCGGCCATGCTGCCGCAACGCAGCCTGACCCGCATCGCCGCCGTCAGCCTGCCCGAGGGCTCGTTCTCCTGGGGTTTCCCCGACATCGCCGCCCACTACGTGGAAAAAATCTTCGCCGAGGTCGGCCGACCGTTCGACCTGCGCCTGTGCGTGAAGAACCTGATCCCCGACGCCATCCTGTCCACCTCCGGCCCGTTCGAGGATCTGGACTACACCCGCGACATTGCGCTGGAGGCCGCTCACGACATCGACCTGGTGGTCACGCGCGGCGGGCCGCTGACCGGACTCCTGGTCTGGCTGCACCTTTACGTCGATCCCGACCACGACGTCGACATCCTCGATAACCCTGGCAGTTGGCTCCCCGTCTACCTGCCGGTGTTCCCGGACGGGGTGGAGGTGACGCCCGGCGACCGCATCGTCGCCACGGTGGAACGCACGCTCTGCGCCAACGGCCTCAACCCCGACTTCACCATCGCCGGCCGACTGGTCCGTGCCCACGGCGGGGACGTGCCGTTCCGCTATGCCAGCGCCCATTTCGGCACCGGCTTCCGCACCGACCCGTTCTACGCCCGCCTGTTCCAGGAGGACGGCGTGCCACGCCGCGACGCGCTGGCCCCCGTGGTGGTGCGCCGGGCCTTGAGCCGCACCCTGCCCAATTTCGCCGTCCCGGCCTTCCTGGTCGAGTTGGCGGCCCTGCCACTGACCGCCAACGGCAAGATCGACCGCGACGCACTGCCCTCGCCGACTGCCGCGCCCGCCAAGACCGCCAACCAACCCGACCGCGCGCTGACGTCCGGGGAGGAACGGGTGCTGGCGGTGTGGCGCCAAGTTCTGGAACGCGACGATATCGGCCTGGAAGATGATTTCTTCGCGCTGGGCGGTGATTCCATCCGCGCCATTCAGATCGTCTCGCGCCTCCAGCAAGGGGGCATGAGGGCGGAAATCCGCGACATCTTCCAAAACCCCACCGTGGGCCAGTTCGCGCTGGTCGTCCAGGCGGTCACCGTCACGGCCAGCCAGGAGCCGGTGATCGGCGAGGTGCCGCTGGGACCGATCCAGCGCTGGTTTTTCGACACCGTCACCATCGACTCCCATCGCTTCAACCAGGCAGTGCTGCTGAAGGGCGGTTTTGAGCCGGCGGCAGTGGAAAAAGCTCTCAAGGCATTGTGGGTCCATCACGACGCCTTGCGCGCCCGCTTCACCGTCATCGCCGACGGCGTGCGCCAGGAGTTCGCCGCCCCCGACACCCCCTTCCGCTTCGAAAACGTGGCGCCAGAGGACTTCGAAGCTGCCGCCGACCGGCTGCACGACGGTTTCGACTTGGCGACCGGACCGCTGTTCGCCGCCCTGCTTGGCTGCGACCGGCTGCTGCTGGTGGCACACCATCTGGTGGTGGACGGAGTATCGTGGCGGGTGATGCTGGAGGACTTCCAGGCGGCCTACGCCGGTGCCGGCCTGCCGCCCAAAACCGCGTCTTATCGCGACTACGCCCAAGCCATGGCGCGGCTGGCCACCTCGCCGGAACTGGCCGACCATGCCGCGTGGTGGCGCCGGATCGATCCCGCACCGCCGCTTGACACCGGAGAGCGCGGCACCCTGGCCGACAGTATGCTGATCAGCGTGACGCTTGACAAGGCCACCACCGAGGCCCTGCTCGGCCCCGTCCATGCCGCCTATCGCACCACCATGGACGACGTGCTGCTAGCCGCCCTGGCACTCGCCTTGAAAGATACGCAGGGCCGTGAACGCACCATGGTGGTGCTGGAATCCCATGGCCGAGAGGCGCCGCTGGACGGCCCGTTCCCCGATATCGGTCGCACCGTCGGCTGGTTTACCAGCATCCATCCCTTTCCGTTGGAAGCCGGAACCGGCAATCCCTGCGAAACGTTGAAGTCGGTCAAGGAGGCATTGCGCCGCGTGCCGGCGCGGGGCCGGACCTTCGGTCTCCTGGCCATTGAAGCCCCACCCGCCCAGATCAGCCTCAACTACCTCGGCAATTTCGGCGCCCACGCCGGCGGCGACCGCTTCACCGTGGACTGGGACGCCCCCGGCATTCCGCACAGCCCGCGGCAGCGCCGCCGGCACGCGCTGGACATTCTGGCTTTGGTCACCGACGGCCATCTGACGCTCAGCCTCGACTACGATACCACAACGTTCGCCGCCGATACCGCGCAACGGTTGCTCGATGGGCTCAAAACCACACTCAACGAGGTGATCGACCATTGCCTGGGCCGCAAGGAAGGGGAAGCCACACCGTCTGACTTCACCTATGATGGGCTCTCGATGGATCAGCTGAACGCGTTGCTGGAGGACATCGACTGAATGACCGCCCCGCCGGGTCCGACGGAGATTCACCTCTGGCCATTCACCCTCGATGTCGGCGCCGCGATGGCAGTGGAATGCCGGCAGTGGCTGGCCCATGACGAGATGGCGCGCGCCCGGCGCTTCGCCAGGGCGGACCTGCAACGCCGGTTCGTGGTGGCGCGCGGCCGGTTGCGCGCAATCCTTGCCCGGTATCTGGGCGCCGACCCGGCCGATCTCGCCTTTGCGCAGGAAGAGGCGGGCAAGCCCTTCCTGGCCGGCGGCGGCGACCTTCGCTTCAATCTGTCCCATACCGGCGACCATGCGGTGGTCGCGGTGGCCTGGGGCCGTGAGGTCGGGGTGGATATTGAAACCCGCCAGCGCTTCGATGACCTCGACGGACTTGCCGCCCTGGTTCTGGGTTCCGACGAACGCCAAGCCTTGGCCGCCCATGACGCCGCCGACCGGTCGCTCGCCTTTCTCGTCGCCTGGACGCGCAAGGAGGCTCTGCTCAAGGCCACCGGCCACGGCCTGACCGTCGACCCGACGCGGGTGACCGTCGGCTTTGACGACGCGCCGCGCACCGTCACCCTGCCGCCCGCTTCCGGCTCCTGGACCGTCACCGGCTTTGCCGCCGGGATGGGCCTCGTTGGCGCCGTCGCCTGCGCCGGTCCGGCGGCCACCGTCATCCACCGGCGGCACGCCGTTTTCGTTCCTTCACGCCTGTCCGCCTGACCGGGAGCTTCCGCGATGCCCTTTTTCACGCTGCTCCAACGCGAATCCCGGATAGTCAACGGCGCGTTCATCGCCTTGATCATCATCTCCGGCCTGTCCAACGCCGCGGTGATGGCGATCATCAACGCCGCTGTCGAAACGGTGGAGCACCACGAGGAGAACTTCCGCCTCCTCATGATGCTGGTGCTGGTGATCACGCTGTTTGTCGTGTCGCAGCGCCGGCTGATGGGGATGGTGGCCCGGCAGGTGGAGCAGGTGGTCCATCGCCTGCGCGTCCGCCTGGTCGAGCGGGCGCGGCGCGCCGAGTTGCTGGAGATCGAGAACATCGGCCGCTCGGAGATCTTCTCCTGCATCAGCCGCGAAACCAAGACCCTGTCCCAAGCCTCGGCCCCTTTCGTCGTCGCCGCCCAGTCGGCGGTGCTGGTGACCTTCACCCTGCTTTACATCGCGTGGCTATCGGAAACGGCGTTCGCCCTGTCGGTGATCTTCACCGCCATCGGCGCCGCCATTCATCTCCTGCGCTCCGCCGAGGTCAAGCGCAAGCTGCGTGAGGCGTACGAGTATGAGAACCAGTTCCTCGACACCTGTTCGGACCTGCTCGACGGCTTCAAGGAAGCCAAGATGGACCACGCGCGGGC
>DASPMK010000257.1:0-10176 GCA_035627075.1 Azospirillaceae bacterium | reverse complement strand
CGGCGGCGTCTTGCCCCGAGGCCGACAGGCCTCGATCAGCGGTTCCAATTCCGCCCATTGGGCATCGCTCAGGACCTTCATCGCTGACCTCCGGTCATTTCCTGGGAGGTCCAACAGTTTCAAGCGCTAACAGTCCCTAGCTTTCTGACAAGCAGGCGGAATTACGTTACTCTCTCAGCATCGCCATGATCTCCCGTGCGATGCCCCCCAGCAACTCGGCCGGCAGGCCGCCGAGTTCGCGCCGAAAGGCCTCCCACACTTCGAGGGGGGCAGTCGGCGGGGGCGGGTCGATCATGTGTCGGCGCATAGCGAAGCTCCGGGCAGCTTACCTGGAGCTTCCACTTAGCCAAGGATGCGCGTCAACCGGTACCGTCCTGCCGCTTCAGTTCCGCCGCGATCTCCCGCGCGATAGCTTCCAACAACTCGTTGGGCAGGATCACGGCCGGGCACCGCGTCCCATCCGATCGGCGGGCCTGTGGCGGTTCCACCACCAGGAAACCATCAGGGCGCAGGGTCGCCGGCAGGCCCTGAAGCACGAATTCCACCCCGGCCACCTCGACGCGCACCGTCGCCAGCGCCATCAGTCGGCCACGGGACACGGGGTCGATGCGGGTCACCTCAAAGGTTACCGGGGTGGTGCCGGTACCTTCAGGCGTCATCCTGGTCACCCTTCACGGGCTTGGCATAGACTCGCGCTCGATGGTCGCAGCACCACGCCTCACCCGCGCGGCGCACCGGGACGCCGCAGTAGTTCCAGGCGTCGCCGGTGCCGGGGCGCCCTTCGATCCATCGGCACCCGTCGCCCTTGCTTTTGGCTGGCGGCGTGGTGTGGGCGGCGTCGGTCAGCATGTCCAAGCGACACCGGGGCGGGGAAGCTCTATCCGGGTTCGCTCGGCCAGCCGGAACGCCAGCTTCCGCTTTTCCTGAGGGAGAGCGCGCACGTCGTAACCCGCGACGCGCAGCAGGGCGGCCAGCTTTGCGGCGGCCTTCTGCCAAGAGATTGCCTCGAACATCGGGGACTCCTCGTCTATCGGCCTTGAACGGTCCAGGTAGCGCCGGCCGCGTCGCTCTGGACATTCACGATGGTGTAGCTCCTGCCCCGCGTCGTGATCTGGTCACCGGGGCGGGGATCGATCTTCAGGGACGCGGCCAGCACCGTGATTTTCACGTCGCCGGCCACGGCCAGCCCTTGCGCGACGAACCACGCTCCCACCGCCTCGACGAAACCCCGGCCGGTCCACGCCTGAGTCGTGCCGGGGGCGGTCGTCTCCGTCGCTATGTCGTAGGCGCCGGGGGTCGTCCGCGTGAGGGTGAGCGGCAACGCCAGCCCGGCCAGGGCGCGACCTACGGTCTGGCGGAGGGGCGGGAGCGGAGTTCAATCGACCTGATCGTCCGCCCCGCCGGCTACACCATCCCGCCGGAGACGTCGGCGATCCACGGGATCACCAACGAACTCGCCCTCGCCGTCGGCGTGCCCCACGCCTACGCCGCCTCGATCTTCAACGCGATGTGCGAGCAAGCCGACGTGCTTGTCGCACACAATCTCGCCTACGACCTCGAGGTGATGGAGGGGCTGTATCGCCGCCTCGGCAAGCCCCACCGCCTCCTACTGCAAGACCGGCGGTTTTGCACGAAGGTTTGGTCGACCGACATTGTCGGGCTTCCGCCGACCGAGCGCATGAAGGCGGCGGGGCGCCACCACTTCAAGGCCCCCACCCTTACCGAGTGCATGGCATTCTTCTTCGGCGAGGAGCTTCAAGGGGCTCACAACGCCCTCGTCGACGCGCGGGCGTGCGGGCGGGTCTACTTCGAACTCATGCGCCTTCGCCGTGAGCGTGAGGAGCGCGAGGCGGCGGAGAAGGCCCGGCGTCGGGCTGAGCGGGCAAAATCGGCAACCATTTGATCGGCTATCATAGCGAACCGGCCCCGGTTGCATTGGAGATGCACGCAATGTATACTAATCGAACGCGCACTCATCATCGCTTCTGCGGAGTGTAATTATGGGTATTTTTTGCATTGGTGCCATGTACGGTGGCACCGACGATCAAACCGATACCTTCACCAAAAATGGTGTTGGTTACCTTGGGTGGACCGAATCAGAGGCCCCCTACGCGCACCAGATGTTTCGCCGGATCACCATCGGCGACATTCTGTGCATCAAGTCATATCCACCGACTCAAGGCACGATCATCAAGGCTGTTGGCATTGTCACCAGCATCCTGCCCAGCACCGATAAGCGTTTTGGCGAGGTCGGCGTTGAGGTGAACTGGCGGTGGACTGGTTTCTTGCCCCTCCGCAAGAAGGACGACAAGGCCGACTTCATGCGCCGGGGCTCGATCTACGAGGAGCTCAACCCCGAGGTCCAGCACCTCTTGGTGAACCTGCTGCTCACCCCCAATAAGCCCTAGTCACCCATAACAGGGCTTGCTGTTGGTTGTGCGCGTCGCCAGTAACGCCCTTTGAGCCGGGGAGCAATCCCCGGCTCTTGTCATTTTGGCGATAGCGCTCAGAAGAACTTCTCGAGAATGCCCGTTACGTCGATTCCGGCTGGAGCCTGGATTACGGGAACCGCCTTCCCGTCGGCGGCGGAGATCACCCCGGCGCTGCCGATATGCCCCTTGGCCTTGCCGTTCACGGGCGCAACGGTGGATTGCCCGCGCTCACCAGTGACAAGGAACAGCCCGCCCGGCGTCTGCCGATCGCGCGGCACAGGTCCGCAGAGGATGTAGTAGGCGGCTTGGACCTTTTCGTATCGGCACGAAACCGGGCTGTAGATTTTCCGATTGATGTAGTGAAGCTCGAGGGCCTCCTTGGCGGCGGCGATCTCGGCGGGCGGGCCGAAGAAGGCCGCAGCCGGAGAGGCGGCGAGGAGTGCGGCAACGGCGAGCGGTATCCAGCGCATGGGCTTCCCTCGATAGCTGAAAGGGTCGCCAGTTATACCGGCCTGGAACGTGGCACAAAACGGCATAACGCACGGTAACGCCGCCTAACGCCGATCAGCGGAGGAGAGTCGCACTATGCCCGAGGAGCTTTCTTTTCGCCGCTTCGGCGCGCATCGCCGCGACGCTGCTTTATGCCGATTTTGTGCCACGCCCGTTGACGCCACAAAACGCAGCCATTGATTTTGCTACGTTTTTCAAGGCCGGTTGTACGCGGCACAACCGCTGCCTCACGAGAGGCTTGCGGTCAAAAAAGTGAGGAATTTCAAGGAGAAAGGATGGTGCCCAGGGACGGATTTGAACCGCCGACACGGGGATTTTCAGTCCCCTGCTCTACCAACTGAGCTACCTGGGCGCACCATTTCGCCCCTTTCGTTCGTTGCCGAACCACTGTGGGGCGTCGTGTGGGCGGTCTTATAGGCAAAGCCGCGAGGGCTGTCTACACAAGATTTTCATTCCTCATCGATTTTTCCACGGGGCGCTTCCTCCCCGTCTTCGATCTCCGCCTCGGGATCGTTGACCGGAATGCGATACACCCCGCCCAGCCAGCGCGACAGATCCACTTCCCGGCACCGCTTGGAACAGAACGGACGGAAGTCCGGCTCGGTCGGCCGGTTGCAGATCGGGCATTTCGCCATTGTCAGTCCTCACCTCTCAACGCACCCGCCCCCGCCAGCAGGTCCAGCAGCGCCGCACCGCGCCGGGCGCGGGTCATTTCAACCAAACCCAGGCGCGATATGCCGTATACCTGGGTCTGCACCGGGTCGTCCGCCACCGCCGTGGTCAGCGCCTGTAATACCCGCTCGCCGTCGCCGCGTCCGTGCATGTTGACGAAGTCCACCACAACGATGCCGCCGGCGTTGCGCAAGCGCAGTTGCCGGGCAATCTCGGCCGCCGCCTCCAGGTTCACCGCCAGTGCGTTGCCGCGCTCCCCGGCGTTCACGTCCACCACCGTCAGCGCCTCGGTTTTCTCGATCACCAGCGAACCGCCGCCCGACAGCGGCACCCGCGGTCCCATCAGCCGGGCGATGTCGCCCTCGACGTCATAGGTGTCGAACAGCGACGGCGATGCCGTCTCGATGCGACCCGCCAGATCGGGGGCCGCCTCGGCCGCCCATTCCTTCAGGTCCCGCGCCAGATCATCCCCAACCACCCTTATGCGCGACAGTGCCCGCCCGGCCTCGACGACGGCGCGCCGCACCGCGTCGGGGCCGTCACGCAGCCGCGCCGGGGCGGTAGCTCCGGTCGCGGCACGGCCGATTTCCCGCCACGCCACCGCCAGCGCTTCGGCTTCCATTCCCAGCAGCGCCGGTTCGGCCATCGCGGCGGTGGAGCGGGCGATCCAGCCGCCGCCGACCACCGCCACCTGGAGGCGCTTGACCAGTTCGGCCCGTGCCGCCCCCTGCCCCAGCCGCTTCGATACGGTCAGCCCGCGCGCGTACGGCGCGTGGACCAGGAAGCGGCCGGGCAACGTGACGTCCATGGTCAGCCCCGGCCCCTTGTCACCCGTGGCATCGGCCTTGACCTGCACCAGCACCGGCTGGCCACCGCGCAAGGCAGCACCGATCTTGGCACCCTTGCCCGCCGCCGGCCGCACGTCCGATACCGACAATAAGCCGGCCTTACCGGTGCCAAGGTCGATAAAGGCGGCGTCCATCGCCGGCACAATCCGCTCGACCTTGCCGAGGAAGACGGCGCCCAGCAGGCTGGGGCGGTTGGCGTTATCGATGTGCAGGTCGGTCAGGCGGCCGTTATCGACCACCGCCGCCCGCAACAGCGGCCCGGCGCGATCGATAAAGAGTTCGGTCTTGCTCACGTCAGCGGATAACCGAAGCCGCGCAGCAGCCCGGCCACCTCATGCAGCGGCAGCCCCACCACATTGGAATAGGAGCCGCCGATGGCGCGCACCAACGCCGCCGCGCGGCCTTGGATGGCGTAGCCGCCGGCCTTGCCGTGCCATTCACCCGACGCGATGTAGTGCTCGACCTCTTCGGCCGAGAGATTCTTGAAGGTGACGGCGGTAATCACCGTACGCTCGGCCTTCCGTCCGTCGGGGCCGATCAGCGTGACGCCGCCGTAAACCCGGTGGCGCCGGCCCGACAGCAGGTCCAGGCATTGTCGGGCCTGTGCCTCGGTTTCGGCCTTGGGCAGAATACGCCGCCCACAGGCGACCACCGTGTCGGCGGCGAGAATCAGCACGCCCGGATGCCGCGCCGCCACGATGCCGGCCTTTTCGGCGGCCACGCGCGCGGCGTGCTGGTGCGGCAGTTCGCGAGGCCCCGGGGTTTCGTCGATATCGGCGGGATCGACCACGGCCGGCTCCACGCCGATCTGCCGCAGGAGATCCAGTCGCCGGGGTGACGCCGAGGCCAGGACCAGACGCAGGTCAGCGGATGAATTCGTCAATCGAGTGCCAAACCTTACATGAAGCGGATTTTCGGCGCCCATAGGTGATCGCGGTCGCGCGTCCGGTCAAGAAATTTCACGACCATCCCCGTCCTCCCCCAAAAGGCGGATCAGGCTGGACGTATCCATGCGTCCGCCGCCCAGCGCCTGTACACTCGCATAGAATTGGTCGACCAGTGCGGTCACCGGCAGCCGCGCGCCGTTGCGCCGCCCCTCGTCCAGGCAGATGGCGAGGTCCTTGCGCATCCAGTCCACGGCGAAGCCGAAGTCAAACTTGCCCGCCAGCATGGTCTTGCCGCGGTTCTCCATCTGCCACGACTGGGCGGCACCTTTGGAGATCACGTCCAGCACCTTTTCGCCATCGAGCCCGGCGGCGCGGGCAAAGGCCACCCCCTCCGACAAGGCCTGGACCAGCCCGGCGATGCAGATCTGGTTGACCATCTTGGTCAACTGCCCGGCGCCGGTCGCTCCCATCAGCGTCACCGCGCGGGCGTAGACGGCCATGGCCGGGCGGGCGCGCTCGAACACCGCGTCGTCGCCGCCGACCATGATGGTGAGTTGTCCATTCTCCGCTCCCGCCTGACCGCCCGATACCGGCGCGTCGAGAAAGCCGAGGCCGGCGCCACCGGCCTTGGCGTAAAGCTCGCGCGCCACCTCGGCCGAGGCGGTGGTGTGATCGACGAAGATGGCGCCCGGCTTCATGGCGTTGAAGGCTTCGGTCGCCACGGCACGGATGTCGCTGTCGTTGCCGACGCAGGCGAAGACGATGTCCGCCCCCTTGGCGGCTTCGGCCGGGGTGTCGGCCTTCCGGCCGCCATGCTTGGCGATCCAGGCCTCGGCCTTGACCACCGTGCGGTTGTAGACCGTCACCGAATGGCCGGCACGGGCCAGATGCCCGGCCATCGGGGACCCCATCACGCCCAAGCCCAAAAACGCGACCGACAACGACATGGTTCTGTTTCCCCTTCCCGCTACTTCTTCAACACGCGGCCGGCGACGGCATCCAGCTTCGCCATGAGTTCGGGATCGCGCTTTTCCGGGGCGGTCATGATGGCGTACTCCAGCGCGGTGTGGCAGCCTTGGCCGCACGCGCCGTGGCGACCGCGCAGCTTCGGCACCGCCTGTCGCACCAGCGAACGCGCCTTGCCGGCGTTCTCCACCACCACCTTGATGACGGCGTCCACCGTCACATGGTCGTGGTCGGGGTGCCAACAGTCAAAATCGGTGATCATGGCGACGGTCGCGTAGCACATCTCCGCCTCGCGGGCGAGCTTGGCCTCCGGCATGTTGGTCATGCCGATCACCTCACAGCCCCAGAAGCGGTAAAGATTGGATTCGGCCTGGGTGGAGAACTGCGGCCCCTCCATCACCATGTAGGTACCGCCGCGCTGGTGCGGGATGTCC
Source organism: Azospirillaceae bacterium (assembly GCA_035627075.1). Classification (GTDB taxonomy): domain Bacteria; phylum Pseudomonadota; class Alphaproteobacteria; order Azospirillales; family Azospirillaceae; genus DASPMK01. The sequence goes on along the minus strand of DASPMK010000257.1, from coordinate 3,427 downwards.
AGCTCCTTGCAGGCTTCCTCCAGTGCGTCGCCCAGCCGCGAGCACACGGGATGGCCCAGCGCCACATGCGCCACCAGCCCGGCCCCGAAGAAGGACTTTACCCGCGCGAAGGTGCGGTCGATGAACTGGTCCACAATGACGAATGTGCCCGGCGGCAAGTGCTCCTTCAGCGAGCCCACCGCCGACACCGAGATGATTTCGGTCACCCCGGCCCGCTTCAAGGCGTCGATGTTGGCGCGGAAGTTCAGCTCCGACGGCGGAACGCGGTGGCCTCGTCCGTGGCGCGGCAGAAACACCAGCCTCTGCCCGTCCAACTCGCCGAACAGCAGTTGGTCCGACACCTCACCGAACGGCGAGGAAACCGTCTCCCAACGGGTGTTGGTCAGTCCGTCGATGTCATAGACGCCGCTGCCACCGATGATGCCGATCACGGGCTCCGTCATGGCCGAAGGACTCCTGCGATGGAAATTCAAATAGAACACCCTTTATAAGGGGGGAAACCCCGTCGCGCCATATAAGGCTTGAAGGAGTCAGTGTTGAGCGACGCGCCTTGCCCCCTGTGCGGTCGGCCGCTGGTCCCCGGTCCCTCGGTCAATGAGCATCACCTGGTACCCAGGACCTGCAAAGGCCGCGAGACGGTGACGCTGCACCGCATCTGCCACGACAAGATCCACGCCGTGCTGAGCGAGCGCGAACTGGCTCGGCGCTACAACACCATCGAGCGGCTGAAGGGGCATCCGGAGCTGGCCGCCTTCCTGCGCTGGGTGGCGCGCAAGCCGCCCGAATTCGTCGACGGCCACCACGATCCGGCGCGACGCCGCCGGTAACCGCCGTCACTCGGGGATGTCGCCGTCCAGCGGCACACTCAGCCGCTCTTCGTCTCGGACAAGCGTCACTTCCCCGGCGGCGATGCGCTCGACGGTCCAGCCACCGATGGCCTCGCCGGGACGCACCCGGACGACCTGCCCCGCTTCCTCGCCGCGCATCAGCGCCACGCCCCGGCCCGAGCCATCGACGATGAAGCCGACCAGCCGCCAAACTGCTGACGCCATTACCGGCTCCGCCGTTGGCGGGGCGGCATGGGGCGCGCGGCGGCCGGGGGTGAACAGCGGCCGCTCGACGGTGGCGCGGAAGGTTTCCAATGATGGCAGCGCGAAGTCCTCCGCCATGGCCGCCGGCGTGGCGAGGAAAACCAGAAGAGCCAGACGCCTCACCGCCCCATCTCCTGATAGCCATAGATGGTGAGCGTCACGTCGAGCCGCCCATCGTTGCCCGCTGCCCGCACCGACAGCCCCTCGACCAGCAGGCGTGGCCGCCCCTGCTCAATGTCATGGAGAAGATCGCGAAGGGCCTCGGCCGAGGCGGACAGCCGGGCCTGGGTGGCAATGCGCTTGAAGCCATCATCCTCGCGCTCGGGCAGCGCCAACTGACTGGCGATCCGCCCCCCCCGTCGCGCCGCGATCTCGGCCACGCGCCGCTGCAGGTCAGCCGCCGCCAAGGCCGAGGTGGCGCCAACGAGGTAATCGCCACCCGTCTCTTGCCGGTCTTCACGCTCGGTCAACGCGCGTTCGATCTCGGCCCGCCGCGCGATCACCCGGCGATAGCCCTCCAGCCGCGTTTGCAGAAGCACCGCTTCTTCCTGGCTGGCCGCCACCAATCCGGCCACCGGGCGGACGATGCCCAAGGTGATCGCCAGCATCACCAGAGCCAGCAGCCCGACGGCAAGAAGCCTCGCCCGCACGCTGCCGGGCGAGGGGAGACGATCAAGGCTCGGCATGGGGCACCACACGGGCGGCGATGTGGAACCGTTCCCCGCCGCCGTCCTCGCGCACCAGGGGCGCGCGGAATTCCGCGCTTTCGAAGTGCGGCGATTCTTCAATAAGTGGCAGCAGTCGGGCAGCATCCCCCGCGTGCCCGATGATCTGCATCACGCCGTCGTCCAGCCGCCATTCGGCGAGCCATACATCATCGGGCAGCAGCCGGCTCAATACCTCCAGCACCACCACGGCGGCGGGAGCGGCACGCTTGCGGGCATCGGCGAAACCGCCCTCGGTCTTCAGACGGTCCGCGGCATCGGCCATGCGGTGAACCACCGCCGCCTCCAACCGCAAGGTTTCCGTCTCGTCTCCCAAGTCGGCCAACCGCCAGCGCGCCACCAGCGGTCCGGCCGCCGCCGCCAGCATCAGGGCGGTCAGCACCGCCGGCCAGAACCAGCGCCGCTCCTGGGTCACAGCGGCCTGAAGCGGCACGCGGCGGACCTCGGCGCCATCCACCAGTTCCAGCGCCACCGGCTCAAGCCCCAGTTTTTTCAGCTTGTCGAGAAACGGCGCCACCGCAGCGCGGGCGACGGCCAGCACATGCACGTCGATCTCGCGGCCTTCCCCATGTCGCCCCACCACAACGGCGGCAAACCACGCCTGGGTGGCGGTCCATGGCGTATGGGCGTCGAGATCGTGGGCCAGCACCGCCGTCAGATGCGCCTCGGCCGCCGCCGGCAGCACCAGCCGCCGCCGTAACAGTCCCTCCGGCCCCAGGCGCAGCACCACCGGCGCCGCCTTGGACCAGCGCCGCGCCATTACCCGCACATCCTCGCCCTCGCGCACGGCAACAAGGGGCGCACGGGCGGGCGCCAGGGCGCGCAGTTCGCCCAACCACCACGCCAACAGGCCGGAAAGTCCCCTCTCGAAAGCGCTCATGCCGGCCATGATCGTGATGCCTCCCGAAATCTCAACGGGAATCCGCCGGGGTGCGCCATTCCAGCCGGCGAAGGGGCGCCGCCCCATCGGAGCCCAGCCACACCACCGCTTCGGCCGAGGCCATCGCCCCGTTCACCGTCACCGCCTCCAGCCGCACCGACACCACCGATCCGCCAGTCGATGCATAGACCATATGCCCCCGAGCCAGCCGCTCCGTCAGGGGGCCGTCGGGCTGCCAAGCCGGATCGGCGCGACCAGCCAACAGCGCCGCCACGTCGCGCGGTGCCAGCAACTCCAGCAAATCCGGCGCGGCGGTGGCGCCGTTGACCTGGGGGCCGCCGTGGACGGTGACATACTCCCTGAACCGCCGCCACACCTCCTCGTCCACCGCCGCCAGTTGCGCCACCGCTGGGTAAGGCCGGACGCCGAGCGCCGTCGCGCCGAACAGTCGCTCGATCAGCCCGGCGTCAGCGGCGTTCAGGTCCAGTTTGCCGCCTTCGTCCACCACCCGTACCGTTACCGTGCCGCCCGGCCTGGTCAGCGTCCGCGCCATGCCATCCGCTCGCCAGTACGCCGCCTCTTCGCCGGTCTGTAGCCTGAGCGCGGCCAAGGCCAAACCCTCTTCCATAAGCGCACGCGCCTCGGCCCCCCCGACGGCGTTACCCACCCGCCGCGCCTCCAGCCGGATAATCTGGGCGAAGCCGGCCGCCAACACCGCCAGAATCGCGACC
>DASPMK010000256.1:0-14558 GCA_035627075.1 Azospirillaceae bacterium | reverse complement strand
GAGAGCAGATTAGGTCTTCAAGCGCGGTGAGAACTTCCTCGGCCTGGCGCCCGGAGGCGCGCAACGTGACCTGCGTGCCGGGGCTGGCAGCCAGCATCATCAGACCCATGATGGAAAGCGCCGAGACTTCGTTGTCGGCATTGGCCACGGTGACGGCGGCATCGTATTGCGCCGCTAGCCGCACGAACTTGGCGGCGGCCCGGGCGTGCAGGCCGCGCTGGTTGACGATCGTGACCGTGCGAGAGAGGGCGCTCGCCGGGGCCGTTACGCTCACGAGGCCTCCTTGGCGAGGAGCTTGGAGGCGACGTTGATGTATTTGCGGCCCGCTTCCTGCGCGGCGGCGACGGCCTGGGCCAACGGCATGCCCGCGCGCGCCGAGGCCAGTTTGATCAGCATCGGCAGATTGACGCCGGCGATCACTTCGACTCTGGCGCGGTCCATGATCGAGATCGCGAGATTGGAGGGGGTGCCGCCGAACATGTCGGTCAGCACTACCACCCCCGAGCCGTCATCCACCTCGGCCACCGATTTCAGAATGTCGTTACGGCGCTGTTCCATGTCGTCGTCGGGCCCGATGCACACGGCGCGCACCTGCTCCTGTTCGCCGACCACGTGCTCCAGCGCCGCGATGAACTCTTCGGCGAGACGCCCGTGGGTTACCAGCACCATTCCGATCATCGAGGGTCCTCACGTTCCTTCAAGCGCGCTGGCTATGAGCCCTTTTTTCCGGCCGGTCAACCCGCACGGGGCGTAGCGCGTTCGAGGTCACGGTGGGCCAGCCCCACCTTCACCCCCAGCCCGCGCAGCCAGTCGGCCAGCCGTTCCGCGACGAACACCGAGCGGTGACGCCCGCCGGTGCAGCCGATCGCGATGGTAAGATAGCTTTTTCCCTCCTGGTTGTAGCGCGGCAAAAGCGGCTGCAACAAGTCGGTCATCCGGCGGAAGAACAGGCCGAAGTCGGGATCGGCGGCCACCCGTTCGGCCACCGGCGCGTCCAGGCCGGTCAAGGGCCTGAGATGCGGGTCCCAGTGGGGGTTGGTCAGGAAGCGCACGTCGAACACCAGATCGGCCTCGCGCGGCAGGCCCTGACGAAAGGAGAAGGATGTCACGAACACCGTCAGCCCGGGCGTGGCGTCCAGCTGGAAGTGCCCGGCCAGGATGCGCCGGAGGTCGTGGACCGACAGCACGGTCGAGTCGATCACCACATGGGCGCGCTGGCGCAAGGGGGCGAGCAACGCGCGCTCGCGCTGGATGCCGTCGGGGACGGGGCGGTCGACCGCCAGCGGATGGCGGCGACGGGTTTCAGTGAAGCGGCGCTGAAGCTCCTCGTCGGCGCAATCGAGGAACAGCAGGCGCGGGTCGAGGTCGTCGCGGGATGACAACTCATCCAGTTGCGCCTCGAAGGCGTCGGCGGAGAAATCGCGGGTGCGGCTGTCGATGACGATGGCCAGGGGCCGGTCGGCCGCCTGATCCACCAAGGCCGGCACCAGTGACAATCTCAGGTTGTCCACCGCCTCGTAGCCCAGATCCTCCAGGGCCTTCAGCGCCCGCGACAGGCCGGCGCCCGACAGGCCGGTGATGATGATCGCCCGGCGCGGCGGCTGGAGGGCGGTCGTGGCGGGGGGATGGCTATCGGAAGTCGGCGTCATCGGGAGGCAAGGCCAGCGGAAAATCGGGATCGCGGCCAAGCCGGTTCTTCCGGGCGGCGTCGACCGCCACGCGGACCTTGGCGGCGGCCGATACCTCGAAGGGGTTGAGCGGGAACCGGGGCAGGAAAACACCCAGGAGCGGGGCGGACTCGATCTCGGGCAGGCGTTCGACGGCCCCGGCGCCCACAAGGTCGAGGACGAGGGCCAGCGGCGCCTCGGCCACGCTCGGCACGGGGACGATGCCCACGCCGCGGACCTCGATGAAACCGGCCAGCCGGGCCGGTGCGCTTGCCATCACCACGCCCTGTTCCTCGCGCAGTTCCACCTGGTCGTCGGCCACCAGCCGGGCGCCGCCGTCGATCAGGCGCAACGCCAGATCGGACTTGCCGCTTCCCGGCGGCCCGCGCAACAGCACGCCCAGCCCGGAAACCGCAACGCAGGTGCCGTGAAGCCTCACCATGAGGCCGGAGGGTGCGGCCACGGAGGGTTGCTGTCAATGACCGTTCGTGGGGGGAGGCGGGCGCCTTTTTCGGGAATACGGATAAGGTAAAATTCTAATCCGTGTTCATCCGTATCCGCGAGACAGGGATCAGGGTATCGAGAAACCCGTCGATGTCGGCCCAGACGCGGTCGCGCACGGCGTCCGTCTCCATCATCAGCTCGTGCCGGGCCTCCGGATACTCGCATAGGACGGCGCGGGGCAGGCGGCGGGCGATCGCGCGGTGGGCGCGGGCGTCTACCACCTGGTCGGCCGGGGCCGACAGCAGCAGCACCGGCACCGCGATGGATTCCGGCACGCCGGGTGCGAACAGCCGGGCCATGGCACGATAGGCGGCGTTCAGCCAGCCGTAGGTGACGCCGCCCAGCGCCAGTTCCGGGTTGGTGGCGAAGCCGTCGTGATGGATGCGGAAGCGATGGGAATCGCCGGTCAGCACGTTGCCTTCGAACCGGCTCCCCCGGGCGCGGTCGTAATCACCCTGGCCGGGGGCGTAGGCTTCGGTCAGACCGGCGTGGCAGGCCATGCGGGCCAGGGCGGCGGCGATCGGGCTGGGCAAGGGGGCGGTGTTGATGGCCAGCATCGGCGCCGACAGCAGCAGCCCGGCGACGTTCCGGTCGGGGTGGTCGACCAGCCAGTTGAGCGCGTTCAGTCCGCCCATGGAGTGGGCGAACAGCACGAGCGGGCCGGTGGCCTGTGGGCCGACCACGGATGCCATGAAAAGGTCGAGGTCATCCTCGTAACGGCGGAAGTCGGCGGTATGGCCGCGCTGGGCCTGGGGTAGCGGGCGGGTGGACAGGCCCTGGCCGCGCCAGTCCAGCGCGAGCACGCAAAAGCCGCGCGCCAGCCAGTCCCCGGCCAGTTCGGCCAGCTTTTCGATGAACTCGGAGCGGCCTTCCAGCAGGACCACCGTGCCGCGCACCGCGCCTTGCGGGTTCCAGCGGGCGTGGCGCAGACGGGCGCCGTCCGGGGCGTCCATCCAGGCGAAGGCGGGCGGCGGTACCATCGCGGGCCTAGCGCGGCAGGCGCAGGCCGCGCGCGTCGGCGAGGTTGGCGCCCTCCAGCGTGGCGCCGTCCAGCCACGCGCCGTTGCAGTCGGCGCTCTGGAGGTCAGCGTCGCGCAGGTTGGCGCCGCGCAGGTCGGCGCACACCAGATTGGCGCCCTTCAGGTCGGCCTTGCGCAGATCGGCGCCGCGCAGGTTGCACTCGTTCAGCCGGGCGCGGGACAGGTTGGCCCGCCAGATCTGGCCGGTGGCGGTCTGGATATGGACGGGGCCGAGCTGGGCGTTGAACAGGGTGGCGCCGGTCAGCGTCGCCCGCTCCAGGTTGACGCCGCGCAGATCGGCCTTGGTCAGGTCCGCCTCGCGCAGATCGGCCAGCGATATTTCGGAAATGGCCAGGCTGGCTTCCACCAGGGTGGCCCGACGCAGCGAGGCGCAGGTAAGGACCGCCGCCGACAGGTTGGCCTTCGACAACTCGTGGCCGGACAGATCGAGGTTGGACAGATCGGCGCGCTTGCCGATCCTGCCGCCGGAATCGATCCAGGCGATGTGGGCGGCCAGCAGTTCGTTGACATTGGCGCCGGCGGCCTCCAGCGACTGGGCCATCACCGCACCCTGGATCGCCGGGGAGGTCAGCTGTATCGAATCGAGGATGGCGCCGATCAGCGTGGCGCCCTGGAAATTGGCGCGGTTGATTGCCGCCCCGGTCAGCACCGCGCCTTGAAGCCGCGCCCCCGACAGGTTCGCCTCCGTCAGGTCGGCGTCGCTCATGTCGCAGCCCATCAGGTTGGAATTGGTCAGATTGGCGCGCATGAACTTGGTGCCGCGCAGGATGGCGTCCGACAGGTCGGTCTGCATGATGAAGGCATTGGCCATCTTGGCGCGGGTGAAGTTGGCGCCGCGCGCCAGCGCCGCCGTCAGTTCGGTGGTCAGCTGCTCACTGGAATGCTCGTGCTGGACCATGGCGCCGGTCGCCCGGTCCCAGTGCATGAGCGTGCCGTCGCGCAGGTCGGCGTCGATCAGGTTGGCGTCGGACAGCACCGCTCCGCGCAGGCAGGCGCCGCGCAGATCGGCCTTTTCCAGGTTGGCCCTTTCCAGGTTGGCCAGCCGCATGTCGGCGCCGTACAGCGTGGCTCCCCCCAGGTTGGCCGACGACAGCCGTGTCGAATACAGCTTGGCGCCCGACAGGTCGGCCTCGGCCAGATCGGAGCCGGAGAGGTCGAGGTGCGACAGGTCGCACAGCTTCAGGTTCGCCCGTTGTCCGCCGGATCGGCCCCGGCGATAGGCCAGATGCCGGATAAGCGCCTGGTTCAGCTCGCTCTGGCTCAGTCTGGTGCGTTCCTGCTCGTGGCGGCCGGTCTGGGACATGGGGCGGAGAACTGCCAGTTGATCCTGTTTGACAAGATTGTGCCGGAGCCGCCGCGGGCGACGGGGGCGCCTACACCAAATTGGATGACCCCACCATACACCATCGCGGTGTTCTTGACATCCGCCCCGCGCCGCTTCTAAAGTTGGCCGTGCTCGTTCGAGCCGGGTGTCACGACACCCGCTGCCCGTCGCAGGAAACTTCGTCCGAAAACGCACCGCCTTCCATGGGGTGCGCCGTCAGTCCGCGAGTGTCGCGCACTGGCGCTTTTTCGTTTGGCGAAAACCTTTTCCACGGCGGGGAGCGTACTCGAAAGGGCCGGTGTTGATAGGGTTTTGAGGCAACCGGGAACGGTAGACGCATGTTCGAAGGGCTGACCGGACGGCTTGGCGACATTTTCGATCGCCTCAAGCGCCGTGGCGCGCTCACGGAAGACGACGTGAACGCCGCCCTGCGCGAGGTGCGCGTCGCCCTGCTTGAGGCTGACGTGGCGTTGCCGGTGGTCAAGGATTTCATCGCCCATGTGCGCGAGCGCGCCGTGGGGCAAGAGGTCTTGCGCTCGGTCACCCCTGCCCAGCAGGTGATCAAGATCGTCCATGACCATCTGGTCGAGATGCTGGGCGGCGGCACCGAGCCGCAGATTTCCGCGCCGACCCTGGACCTGAACGCCGTGCCGCCGGTGGGCGTGATGATGGTCGGCCTCCAGGGTTCGGGCAAGACCACCACCACGGCCAAGATCGCGTTGCGCCTGAAGACGCGCGAGCGCAAGAAGGTCTTGATGGCCTCGCTCGACACCCGTCGCCCGGCCGCGCAGGAGCAGCTGAAGGTGCTGGGCGAGCAGGTGGGGGTGGCCACCCTGCCCATCGTCGCCGGCCAGGGGCCGGTCGAGATCGCCCGGCGGGCGCAGCAGACGGCGCGCCTGGAAGGCTATGACGTCGTCATGTACGACACCGCCGGCCGGCTGGCGATCGACGAGGAGCTGATGGCCGAGGTGGCGCAGGTGCGCGACGCCGTCACTCCGTTCGAATCGCTGCTGGTCGTCGACGCCATGACCGGCCAGGACGCGGTGAACGTCGCCCGCCACTTCGAGGACAAGGTCGGTGTCACCGGCATCGTGCTGACCCGCATCGACGGCGACGCCCGCGGCGGTGCCGCTCTGTCCATGCGGCAGGTCACCGGCAAGCCGATCAAGCTGCTGGGCACCGGCGAGAAGATCGAGGCGCTGGAGGTCTTTCACGCCGACCGCATCGCCGGCCGCATCCTCGGCATGGGCGACGTGGTCAGCCTGGTCGAGAAGGCCGCCGAAACCATCGACAAGGAGGAGGCGGAAAAGCTCGCCAGGAAACTGGAGAAGGGCGGCTTCGACCTCGATGATTTCGCGTCCCAGTTGCGCCAGATCCGCAAGATGGGCGGCATGGGCGGCATGATGGGCCTGCTGCCGGGCGTCGGCAAGATCAAGGACCAGCTCAAGGACGCCAAGATTGACGACAAGATGCTGAAGCGTCAGGAGGCGATCATCTCCTCCATGACCAAGGCGGAGCGCAAGGCCCCCGACATCATCAAGGCGTCGCGTCGCAAGCGCATCGCCGCCGGCTCCGGCACCTCGGTGCAAGAGGTCAACAAGCTGCTGACCCAGTTCACCCAGATGCAACAGATGATGAAGCAGGTGAAGAAGCTGGGCCAGAAGGGGCTGATGCGCCACGGCCTGTCGGCGCTGATGCCCAAGGGCATGCCGAAGTTCAAGTGATGCGGACGGAGGGGGCGATGATCGATCACATTTCCCTGGGCGTGTCCGACATTGAGCGGGCCAAGGCCTTCTACGACGCCGCCCTGGCGCCGCTGGGCTTTCCGCGCGTCATGGATTTCGCTCACGCCGCCGGCTATGGCGCCGGGCGGCCCCAGTTCTGGATCAGCGTGCCGCACAAAAGGCCGGCGGCCCCCGGTTCCGGCACCCACATCGCCTTCACGGCATCCGATCGCGGCGCGGTCGATGCGTTCTACCAGGCCGCGTTGGCGGCTGGCGGCTCCGACAACGGGGCGCCCGGCCTGCGCGGTCACTACCACCCGGATTACTACGCCGCCTTCGTCATCGATCCCGACGGGAACCGGGTCGAGGCGGTGTGTCACCATTCCATCTGACAAACCTAAGCTAACGAAAGAGAGTACCAGAGAATGTCGCTGAAGATCCGTCTGGCCCGCGGTGGCGCCAAGAAGCGTCCGTTCTACGCCATCGTCATCGCCGATGCCCGCTCTCCGCGTGACGGCCGCTTCATCGAGAAGATCGGCACCTACAACCCGATGTTGCCGAGGGATCACCAGGAGCGCGTGGTGCTCAACGTCGAGCGCGCCAAGCATTGGGTGTCGATGGGCGCCCAGGCGACCGACCGCGTGGGCGTGCTGCTGGGCCGCGCCGGCGTGATCGAGCCGCCGAAGTACAACGAAACCCCGAAGAAGTCCGCTCCGAAGGCCAAGGCCCAGGAGCGCGCCAAGGCCGCCGCCGCGGCCGCCGCCGAGGGCTGAGGATTGTCGGACTGGGCGGGCGAGAGCCCGCCTGGGGCGTGAGCCATGGCGAAAATCTGCGTGGGTCAGATCGTCGGTGTCCACGGCGTGCGCGGGTTGGTGAAGCTGATCAGCTTCACCGAGAACCCGGCGGCGGTGGTTGCCTATGGTCCGCTCTCGGACGAAGCGGGCAAGCGGTTCTTCAAGGTCGAACTGATGTCGACCGTCAAGGACCACTGGCTGGCGCGCATCGACGGGGTGGCGGACCGCACGGCGGCGGAAGCCCTGAAGGGCGTGCGGCTCCATGTCGACCGCTCGGCCCTGCCGGAGCCGGAGGAGGAGGAGTTCTACCACGCCGACCTTCTGGGGCTGCGGGCGGAACTGGTCGACGGCACGGCGCTGGGCACGGTGCTGTCGGTGCATGACTTCGGCGCCGGCGACGTGCTGGAGCTGACTCTGGCGCCCGGCTTCAAGGATGCCGCCGGCAAGGGGCGGAGCGGGGTGACGGCGATCCCGTTCACCCGCGCCGTGGTGCCGGTGGTGGACGTGAAGGGCGGGCGAATCGTCGTCGACCTTCCCGAGGGTCAGTTCGAGGAGCCGGAGAAAGAGGGGGCCGAAGAAGCCGGGGACGAGCGGTGAATCACGGGGCGGCGGGGCCATTGGCCTGGACGGTCCGGGTATTGACCCTGTTTCCGGAGATGTTCCCCGGTTCCCTGGGTTTGTCGTTGGCGGGCAAGGCGCTTGAAAACGGGGTCTGGTCGCTGGAAACAGTGGACATTCGGGCGTTCGCGCGCGATAAACACCGCTCCGTGGACGACACCCCCTTCGGTGGCGGACCCGGCATGGTCATGCGGCCCGACGTTCTCGACGCGGCGCTCACCCAGGTGACGGGCGGGCCCGACGCGCCGGATCGGGGGCGGGTGATCTACCTGTCTCCCCGCGGACGCCTGTTGGACCAGGAACTGGTGCGCGAGTTGGTGGCGACACCGACGCTGACCATCCTGTGCGGGCGGTACGAGGGGATCGACGAGCGGGTGATCGAGGCGCACCGCCTGGAGGAGGTGAGCCTGGGTGACTTTGTGCTCTCGGGCGGCGAGCCGGCGGCCTTGTGCCTGATCGACGCCTGCGTTCGGCTGTTGCCGGGCGTGATGGGCAACGTCGATACGGCGGGCGAGGAGAGTTTTGAGTGGGGATTGCTTGAATATCCCCACTATACGCGCCCGGCGGTGTGGCAGGACCCACGCGGCCAGGAGCGGGTGGTGCCGGAGGTGCTTCTCTCCGGCCATCACGAGAGGGTTAGGGCCTGGCGTCTGGCCGAGGCGGAGCGCATCACGCGGGACCGGCGTCCCGACCTGTGGGGGCGCTACGAGCAGCGGAAACGGGCCGAGGAAGAAGCGAAGACGATACGCAAGCGTTCCGGCCGCCGGCCGGGGCGTTTTGGTGAAGGTTCGGAAGGTTGATCGGTCCGCCGGGATGGCGCACCAGGACAAAAGGGGTTCAAGTGTCATGAACATCATCCAGCAGCTCGAGCAGGAGCAGATCGAAAAGCTGACCGCTTCCAAGGTCATCCCGGTGTTCTCGCCGGGTGACACGGTTCGCGTGAACGTGAAGGTGATCGAGGGCACGCGCGAGCGCGTCCAGGCCTATGAAGGCGTGGTCATCGCCCGCCGCAATGCCGCCCTGAACTCGTCCTTCACGGTTCGCAAGATCTCCTACGGCGAGGGCGTGGAGCGCGTGTTCCCGCTGTACTCCCCGCGCATCGACTCGATCGAGCTGGTGCGCAAGGGCGACGTCCGCCGCGCCAAGCTGTATTACCTGCGTAACCGTCGCGGTAAGTCCGCCCGCATCGCCGAGCGCACCACCGGCCACGGCATCGAGAAGAAGGCCGCCGCTCAGTAAGGCGCGCCGCTCTTTCGTCCGACCTTCAAGCCCGCCGGGGAAGCCCGGCGGGCTTTTTGGTGTTTTCGACAGCCGTGCCGGAGCTAACGGCCGGGGATAGTGCGCAAAATGCATCGGTAGGGCGAAAGAGCTGGATGAAAACATCTTATTGCGCTCTAAAATAAGTGCCCATTCGTTGGCGCGGCGAAAAAGCGAGGCGCGGCATATGTTCTTTCCCGGCGGACAGTCTGTAAAAGCGAGGTTTGGGTTGTTCGGTGCGGTGATCGTTGTCGTAGTGGCCGCGCTGTCGTCGGTCGCCATGACGGTGAATTATCGGATCGATGCGGCGACCGTGAATTTCCTGCGCCACACCGGCGACCTGGACGCCCTCAACGACCTGATTCACATGACCTATGCGATCCGGCTGGATGTCATGGAACTGATAACCGAGCCGGACGTGATAGCGTCCCAGCAGGCGCGGATGGAGGCGGACGCTCACAAGCTTACCCAGATCTTCGAGGCGGTGGTCGGCGGTGCCGACACGGCCGAGGAGCGGGCTGTCCTGGAGGCGCAGCGGGAAAATCTCCAGACGTTCGTCCGATTGTATGTCCAGGATCTTTCGGTGGTCCTGGGCAGTGGCAGCGAGATGCTGATCGGCCGGCTTGACGAAACCTTGGACGTCAACGGCGAGCGGTTGCTGGAAGGCTTCCGCGCCTATGAGGAACTTCTCAAGAAAAATCTCGCCGCCGATCGCTCAGAGGTGGGAGGCAGCATCGATTTCGGATCGACCGCGACGGTTGTTGGTTTCCTGGTCGCGCTGGTCGTGGTGGGCAGCGGACTGTTCTTCCTGGTGCGGGGTATCCTTCTGCCCCTGACCGGCATGACGACGACCATGGCCCGGCTGTCCGAAGGCGACAAGACCATCACCGTACCGGGGCTGGGGCGTGCCGACGAGATCGGAGCCATGGCCCAGGCGGTGGAAGTGTTCCGCGAAAACATGATCCGGGCTGAACAGCTTGAAGCGACGGACCATGCGCGCCAGCAGCAAATTCTGGAGCGTGCCGCCGAACGTCAGAAGGTGACGGCACAGTTCGACGCCGCGGTGTCGCGGGTGATGGGCGCGGTCACGGCGGCGGTTCGGGAAGTGCATGACACGGCGCAAAGCCTGCGCTCGACCGCCGACGGGACCAGCCAGCGCAGCGTCCAGGTGGCGTCCGCCGCCGCGCAGGCCAGCGCCAATGTCCAGACCATCGCCACCGCGACCGAGGAACTGGATGCCTCGGTCCAGGGCATCGGCCGTCAGATCGGGCAGACGGAGGCGATCGCGCGCCAAGCGCTTGACGGCATCAAGGCCACCGATCAGACGGTGGATGGTCTGGCCTCGGCGGCCCAACGTATCGGCGAGATCGTCAGCCTGATCCATGACATCGCCAGCCAGACCAATCTGCTGGCGCTGAACGCCACCATCGAGGCGGCACGGGCGGGCGAGGCGGGCAAGGGTTTCGCCGTGGTTGCCGGCGAAGTCAAGAATCTCGCGAGCCAGACCGCCAGGGCCACCGACGAGATCACGCTGCAGATCACCGAGATTCAGCAGGCGACCCGTCAGGCGGTCGATGCCATCCGCGCGGTTGGAGGAACGGTTGGTCAGGTCAATACCGTGGTAACCTCCATCGTCGAGGCCAACCAGCAGCAGTCGGCCACCACGCGGGAAATCGCCCGTAACGTCCACGATGCCGCCAACGGCAATGAGGAAGTGTCGCGGACCATCGCCGATGTGTCGGCGGCGGCCGGCGACACCGGCCGGCTCGCCGACCGCCTGTTCCAACTGGCTGACGGACTGTGCCGCGAGTCGGACAGCCTGCAGCGCGAGGTGGAGGGGTTCTTGCAGCGGGTCCGCGACTGATCCTTCAGCGAGCGGTGGCGGCGGGCTCGAACACAGCGTAGAGCTTGCGGGCGGTTTCCACCACCTCCCAGGAGCCGGTGAAACCGGCGGGCATGACGAAGCTGTCCCCCGCCTTGAACTCCGCCTGCTGCCCGGCATCGTCACGCACGATGACGCGGCCGGACAGCAAGTGGCAGAACTCGTGCTCGGTAAAGTTCACCCGCCATTGCCCCGGCGCCCCCTCCCAGATACCGGCGGCGAACTGGCCGGAGTCATCGGCGTAGTGATTCCACACCCTTTGATCGGGGGAGCCGCCGAGAATCCTGTTCGCGTCCGGGCGATAAACCTGTTCTTCGGGCGACGCGCTGCCGAATACGATAATGGAAGCTATGCCTTTGGTCATGGGGCCTCGGCTCGAAGGTTTAACAAAGCTTATCCGATGGCGGTGCCGATCCGGTCAAGTTCTCCTGAATTCATCCGCAAGCGCCATTGAACCTCTCACGTCTTTCTCCAAACTCTACCCGTCGCGGAGCGATACGGGAAGGAGAGGCGGGATGCGCCTTTTGAGCCGGATGCTGCACCGTCTGGTGCGCCGGGGCACGCTGCATGTCATCGATGCTGACGGACGCCGGCACAAATTCCGTGGCGAGCCTCCGGCACCCCAGGTGACGATCCGCCTGCATGACCGCCGCCTCCACCGCCTGATCCCGCTGATGCCCGACCCGGTGATGGGCAATGCCTATGTGGATGGCCGGCTGACCGTGGAGGAGGGCACGCTGGCCGATTTCATGCGGCTGGTGACCCTGAACGAGGAGGGGGTGACACAGGGGCCATGGCTGGGATTCCAGGAAATTGCGCGGCGGCTCGGCCGCCCACTCCACCAATTGAACACCCGGCGGCTGGCGCGAATCCACGTCGCCTCCCATTACGATCGGCCCAAAGACTTCTACGAACTCTTTCTCGATGCCGACCTGCAATACTCCTGCGCCTACTTCGCCGACCACATTGAAACCCTGGAAGAGGCGCAGGAGGCCAAAAAACGGCATATCGCCGCCAAGCTGCGCCTGAAGCCGGGACAGCGCGTGCTCGACATCGGCTGCGGCTGGGGCGGGCTGTCGCTGTGGCTGGCCAAGAAGTTCGCGGTGGAGGTTACCGGCATCACGCTGTCGACCGAACAGCACGCCGTCGCCACCGCGCGGGCGCGGGACGCCGGCATGTCCGGCCGCGTTTCCTTCGAGCTGCGTGATTATCGCGAGGTCCGGGGGCCGTTCGACCGCCTCGTCTCGGTCGGTATGTTGGAGCATGTCGGCGCCTGGAACTACCCCGATTTCTTTCGCCACGTCCATGATCTTCTGGCGCGCGACGGTATCGCGCTGGTCCATTCCATTGGCCGCAAGGGGTCGCCGACCACTACTTCGGCCTGGGTGCGCAAGCGCATCTTCCCCGGCAGCTACATCCCGGCCCTGTCGGAGGTGTTCGCGGCGGTGGAGCGGCAACGGCTGTGGGTGACGGATGTCGAGGTGCTGCGCCTGCATTACGCCGAAACCCTGAAGGCGTGGCGCGAACGTTTCCTGGTGGCCCGCCCGCGCATCATCCAGATGTACGGCGAAGCCTTCTGCCGCATGTGGGAGCTGTATCTGACCGCGTCGGAAATGGCGTTCCGCGACGGCGGACAGATGGTGTTCCAGATGCAACTATCCCGCGATATCGCCGCCGTGCCGCTGACGCGGGACTATCAGTTCGATGCCGAACGGGTGTTGGCGGCCCAGGGCGCGGCGACGGAACGGGCGCACGGGGTTGCGTGAAAAAGAACGGCAAAGCGAGGGGCGTACCCCTTGCCGGGGGCGGGTCTGGGTCGCTATTGTGCGCGGTCAAACCGCCGGCCTTCGGTGCCGTGCGGCTTTAAGAGCTGTTGGCCCGAGAGAGAAGTCCATGTCCAAGCCGCGCACCTTGTTCGACAAGATCTGGGACAGCCATGTCGTCCATCGCCAGGAGGACGGCACCTGCATCCTGTACATCGACCGCCATCTGGTCCACGAGGTGACCAGCCCGCAGGCCTTCGAGGGGCTTCGCATGGCGGGTCGCAAGGTGCGCCGCCCGGAAGCGACCTTTGCCGTGGCCGACCACAACGTGCCGACCACCGATCGCACCAAGGGCATCGACGACGAGGAAAGCCGCATCCAGGTAGAAACCCTGGAGAAGAACGCGGACGACTTCTCCGTCACCTATTTCCCCATGTCCGACATCCGCCAGGGCGTCGTCCATATCGTCGGCCCTGAGCAGGGATTGACGCTGCCGGGCATGACCATCGTTTGCGGCGACAGCCACACCGCCACCCACGGCGCGTTCGGCGCGCTGGCCTTCGGCATCGGTACGTCGGAGGTGGAGCATGTGCTGGCCACCCAGACGCTGTTGCAGAAGCCGGCCAAGAACATGCTGGTCAAGGTCGACGGCGACCTTGGCCCCGGTGTGACCGCCAAGGACTTGACGCTCGCCATCATCGGCAAGATCGGCACCGCCGGCGGTACCGGCCACGTCATCGAGTACGCCGGCGAGGCCGTGCGCAAGCTGTCGATGGAAGGCCGCATGACCCTGTGCAACATGGCCATCGAAGGCGGAGCGCGCGCCGGCATCGTCGCGCCGGACGAGATCACTTTCGAGTACCTCAAGGGCAGGCCCTATGCGCCCAAGGCCGGTGCCTGGGAGCAGGCCGAGGCCCTGTGGAAGACCCTGACCTCCGACGAGGGCGCGGTCTATGACACGGTGATCGAGATCGACGCCTCGGCGATCGAGCCGGTGGTGACCTGGGGCACCTCGCCGGAAGACGTGCTGCCGATCACGGCGGCGGTGCCGAACCCAGCCGAGGTCACCGACCCCGCCAAGCGCAAGGCTATGGAGCGGGCGCTGGAGTACATGGGCCTGACCGCCGGTCAGGCGCTGACCGACGTCAAGATCGACACCGTGTTCATCGGTTCTTGCACCAACGGCCGCATCGAGGACCTGCGCGCCGCCGCCGACGTCATCAAGGGCCGCGCCGTGGCCCAGGGTGTGCGCGTGCTGGTGGTCCCCGGTTCGGGCCTCGTCAAGGAGCAGGCCGAGCAGGAAGGGCTGGACGAGGTGTTCAAGGCCGCCGGCGCCGAGTGGCGCGAGCCCGGCTGCTCCATGTGCCTTGCCATGAACGCCGACAAGCTGGCGCCGGGCGAGCGTTCGGCCTCCACGTCGAACCGCAACTTCGAAGGCCGGCAGGGCCGCGGCGGGCGGACCCATCTGGTCAGCCCGGCTATGGCGGCGGCGGCGGCGATCACCGGCAAGCTGACGGATGTGCGGTCGCTGTGAGTGGTCACTGATATGAGCCAAGGGGGCAACACCCCCTTGGCGATCCCCGGCCAGGGCCATCGGCCCCTTGAATACGTCTTGATGAAATACGTGGTGTTTATCCAAGGACAGTCAGCGAAAAGCTGGTGAATTATACCCTCTGTCGTTCTGCGCGGGCTTGATCGCGCATCCATACGAGGCGTGGATGGCCGGATCAAGTCCGGCCATGACGAATATGTCCAAAAAACTTCTCAATATGTGAAATGCTTTTGAGCGGTCTGTCAGCGACATCCTGCAGCAAGTCTTATACCAATTTCAGAAAGTTCTGACCGGCGGTCAGAACTTTTTGACCCCTCATACCAAAGGCGGTTGATGGCTTCCATTAATCGCCTTTGGTTCAAACCCTCTCGCACCTTGCGAAGCAAGGTGCGAGAGGGTGATACGGGCGGCAGATAATGGAAGCATTTAAACG
>DASPMK010000255.1:0-2879 GCA_035627075.1 Azospirillaceae bacterium | reverse complement strand
GTCCAGCGTGGTGACGCCCAATTTCTGGTGGCTCTTGGGCCTGTTGCTGCTGTTCTCGTGGATGTCGCTGGTGGGGGTGGTGCGGGCCGAGTTCCTTCGGGCGCGCAACTTCGACTATGTCCGCGCCGCCAAGGCCTTGGGAGCCGGCGACCTGACCATCATGGCCAAGCATGTGCTGCCCAACGCGATGGTGGCGACGCTGACCTTCCTGCCGTTCATCCTCAACGGCTCGATCACCACCCTGACGGCGCTGGACTTCCTGGGCTTCGGCCTGCCGCCGGGTTCGCCGTCGCTGGGCGAGTTGCTGGCCCAGGGCAAGGCCAACCTCCAGGCACCATGGCTGGGGCTGACGGCGTTCTTCGTGCTGGCCATCATGCTGAGCCTGCTGATTTTCATCGGCGAGGCGGTGCGCGACGCCTTTGATCCCAGGAAATCGGTGGGACCGCTGGCGAGCACCTCGCCGACCGCCGTCGCCAAGACCGCCACGGCGGACACCAAAGTCGCGGCAGAGTAAGAAGGCCGACCATGACTCCCCCCCTCCTCTCCGTCCGTGATCTGCGGGTCGATTTCCGTCAAGGCGGTGGTGCCATGCAGGCGGTGCGCGGCGTATCGTTCGACATCGCGCCGGGCGAGACGCTGGCGCTGGTCGGCGAGTCCGGCTCGGGCAAGTCGGTGACGGCGCTGTCGATCCTCCAGTTGCTGCCCTACCCCATGGCCCACCACCCGTCGGGCAGCATCCGCTTCCGCGACACCGAACTGGTGGGGGCGGAGGAGCGGACGCTGCGCCAAGTGCGGGGCGACCGCATCGCCATGATCTTTCAAGAGCCGATGACCTCGCTGAACCCGCTCCACACCATCGAGCGGCAGATCAACGAGACGCTGTTCCTGCACAAGGGCCTGTCCAAACCCCAGGCGCGCGAGCGCACCCTGGAACTGCTGCGGCTGGTGGGCCTGCCCAACCCGGAGAGGCGGTTGGGCGCCTTCCCGCACGAGTTGTCGGGCGGACAGCGCCAGCGGGTGATGATCGCCATGGCGTTGGCCAACGAGCCCGACCTGCTGATCGCCGACGAGCCGACCACCGCGCTGGACGTCACCATCCAGGCGCAGATCCTGGAACTGCTGAAGGACCTTCAGGCGCGATTCGGCATGGCGCTGCTGCTGATCACCCACGACCTCGGCATCGTCCGCAAAATGGCCGACCGGGTGTGCGTGATGAACAAGGGGGAGATCGTCGAGGCGTCGTCCACCGCCGAGCTGTTCGCCGCTCCCCGCCACCCCTACACCCGCAAGCTGCTGGCGGCCGAGCCGCGCGGCAATCCCGCCCCGCCGCCGGCCCAGGCCGCCGAGGTGATGACGGCCCGCGACGTCAAGGTCCATTTTCCCATCAAAAAGGGCGTGCTGCGCCGCACCGTGGACTACGTCCGCGCCGTGGATGGCATCAGCGTGACGGTGAAGGAGGGCCACACCGTCGGGGTGGTGGGCGAATCCGGTTCGGGCAAGACCACCCTGGGCCTGGCGCTCTTGCGCCTGCATCAGAGTCAGGGCGCCATCCGCTTCGATGGCCAGGACATCCAGGGCTGGGCGCCGGCCCGCCTGCGCCCGTTGCGCCGCCAGATGCAGGTGGTGTTCCAGGACCCCTACGGCTCGCTCAGCCCCCGCCTGTCGGTCGGCCAGATCGTCGAGGAGGGGCTGAAGATCCACGGCATCGGGTCGCGCAAGGAGCGCGAGGCGATGATCGCCCAGGCGCTGGAGGAGGTGGGGCTGGAGCCCGACAGCCGCCACCGCCACCCGCACGAGTTCTCCGGCGGTCAGCGTCAGCGTATCGCCATCGCCCGCGCCATGGTGCTGAAGCCGCGCTTCGTGGTGCTGGATGAGCCGACCTCGGCCTTGGACATGTCGGTGCAGGCGCAGATCGTCGACCTGCTGCGCGACCTCCAGGTCCGCCACAACCTCGCCTACCTGTTCATCAGCCACGACCTGAAGGTGGTCCGCGCCCTGTCCAACGACGTGA
Organism: Azospirillaceae bacterium; assembly: GCA_035627075.1. Taxonomy (GTDB): domain Bacteria; phylum Pseudomonadota; class Alphaproteobacteria; order Azospirillales; family Azospirillaceae; genus DASPMK01. The sequence goes on along the minus strand of DASPMK010000255.1, from coordinate 868 downwards.
TCGTCATGAAGGACGGCAAGGTGGTGGAGCAGGGCACCACCCGTCAGATCTTCGAAACCCCGCGCGAGGACTACACCCGCGCCCTGCTGGCCGCCGCCCTCAACATGGAGGCGGTGAAGACGGAAGCAGTGCGGACCTAGAGGGCGTTGACATCGGGCAAACCTCCACGGCCTGTCTCCCGATGCGCGCCATCATCTGCGCCGTCATCGGGGCAAAGTGAAGGTCAACGCCCTCTAAGGCGAGCCCCCGCCGGGAGCTTCGGCGGCATAGGAAATCTTCACGTCAGGTGCGGCAACTTCAGATAGTCCTCGGCCTGCATCTCCATCAGGCGGCTGACCGTGCGTTCAAACTCGAAGGCGTGGGTGCCCTCGGCATAAATCCGGGTGGGCGGAGCGTCGGCGGCGACCACCACCTTGACCTTGTGCTCGTACAGCGCATCGATAAGGTTCATCAGCCGCTTGGCCTCGTTGCGCTGCTCGGCCTTCATCTTCGGAACGCCGTCCAGCACCACGGTGTGGAAGTGAGTGGCAAGGGCGATGTAATCGGCCGAACCGAAAGGCTTGCCGCACAGCTCCCAGAAGTCCACCCAGGCGACACCGTGCGCCGCGCGCGGAATGTCCACCCGCCGTCCCTGGACCAGCAAATGGGTGGCTTCGCCCCTGGCGCCGTCGGTCAGTCGCGCGAACGCCTCCTCCAGCTTGCGGTCGACCGCGGAGCCGAGGGGGTAGTAATAAACCTCCATGCCCTTCAGGCGATCCAGGCGGTAATCGGTTTCGCCTTCCAGCCCCAGCACGTCCACCCTCTCCTTCAGGAGCTTGATGAACGGCAGGAAGCGGTCGCGCTGGAGACCGTCCTTGTAGAGGTCGTC
>DASPMK010000254.1:0-4563 GCA_035627075.1 Azospirillaceae bacterium | reverse complement strand
AAGGAGATCGTATGGCGGATGAGCACCCTGCCCTGCCGTTTCCTGAATTTGCCCGATCCGAGCCTGCGGGTGGGGGCGGATGCCTCGCTGGTGCTGTTCGACGCCGAGACGGTGGCCGAGCGCAACGACTACCTCAACCCGCTGGTGCCCAACCAGGGTATCGATAGGGTATGGGTGCATGGGGAATTGGTGCTGAACCACGGCCGGCTGGTGGCGCCGGAGCGGCCGTTTCCGGGACGGGTGTTGGTGTCGGGACGGGCGTAGGGCTCGTTACCGCTCCAACCCATACGTCGCCGCCATCCCGAAAGGTTCGTGCATCTCGGTCTTGAGGTGCCGCATGCCTAACTTTTCCATGATGCCGGTGGAGGGGCGGTTTTCCACCAGGGCGTGGGCGACCACCCGCACCGCACCCCATTCGCCGAACGCCTTGCCCACCAACAGCCGCGCGCCTTCAGTGCCGAGGCCCCGGCCCCAGGCGGCGCGGATCAGGCGGTAGCCCAGCTCCAACTCTCCCGGCTGGTCGGTCGGGCGCAGGTGAAACCAGCCGAGGAAGGTGCCGGTCGGGCGATCCTCGGCGGCCCAGAAGGTCGGGCGGTCGTCCGAGGTTTTCAGCAAGAGGGGCAAAACCCGCTCGCGTGCCAGCTCGGGCGTCGGCGCCACGCCGCCGTAGCGGAACCAGCCGCCGGCGTATTTCACCACCGCCGGATCGGCATCCAGCGTGGCAATATTGTCGGCGTCGTCCCAGGTCAGGGGACGCAAACGAAGGCGGGCGGTTTCCATCAGAATCCCGGTTCGGTGGCGCGCGGCACGGCACGCGGGGTGCGGCCGAGGGCACGTTTGTCCAAGCCGTCGTAGACCGGGCCGTAAGCCGGGCGCGGCAGGAAACGGCCGGAGCCGGGCTCGGTGCGCAAATCCCCGTCGGCCCACAAGTGACGTCCGCGCGACAGGGTATGGACCACCGCGCCCATCATCGGCAATTGCATGTGGGTGTGGGGGTCGATGCCGCCGGGCATGACGTAGCAGCCGCCGGCCTCGATCACGACAGCGCCGGCGGGCACGTCGAGGTTCTCGCCGACGGCGCGGATCGCGCCGCCGTCAACATGAATGTCGGCGCGAAACGCGTGCTCGGCCGTGACAACCGTGCCGCCGCGAATGATGGTGCCCATGCGCCGCTCCCCCGATCAACCGGGGTTCGATGCTAGACCCGCAACGAACCCCGGCTCAAGGGGCAGCCGTGGTCAGGCCGCGTGGAGGTGGGCGATGATGTGCCGGCCCAGGTCCTTGTCCATCTTCAAGATGTGGTTGGACAGCCAGTCGCAGAGGAAGCGAACCAGCGTATCCGGGATGAGACCGGTCTTGGCGGAGCCGATCAGCCGGTCGCGCGCCGTCGCCACCTCGCGCACGAAATCATCGTGCATGCGCTTGTGAGCCAGGAAGTTGGTATAGCGGAAGCGGCGCATCACCACCTCTTCCTTGCCGAAGTGATAGACGGTGTAGTCCAGGAGCTCCTTGATCACCTCGCGCACCGCGGGATCGTCATGGGCGGCGACGGCGGCGCCCAGGCGGTTGACCAGCGCGAAGAGCTTCTTGTGGTCGTCGTCGATGGCATCATGGCCGGTACGGTACTCGTCCGACCATTCGAGAGCGACAGGCTGAGCGGTATCGAGGGCTGTCATCGCTGTTTCCTTCCCTTTGGTTCCTGGCTCCTTGGTCCATGTGTCGACCAGGCGCTCTTTTTAAGGAAAAGGATGACACGACCAGACTTGCCCCGGTGGTGCGACACGCCGCCGCACCATCGCCTGGACAATGCCTTTTGGACAGGGCATGCGGCGGCGCCCGAATGCTTCCCTGATCGGCCGCCGCCTTCGGTATCAACCGACCTTAAGCATCGAGCCCTGGTCGCGGTACGCAAGGTGCCAGGAGAAGGCTTTTTCCAGAACGTGCGGGGTATGGCCGCCGCGCTTGAGGGCCTCGGCGAGGTAGTCGTTGGCCAGAGAGCGGTAGGTGGGATGGACGCAGTTGTCGATGATGACGCGCGCCCGCTCGCGCGGGGCGAGGCCGCGCAGGTCGGCCAGACCGCACTCGGTCACCAGGATGTCGACGTCGTGCTCGTTGTGGTCGACGTGGCTGACCATCGGCACGATGGACGAGATCGCCCCGCCCTTGGCCACCGACTTGGTGACGAAGATCGCCAGATGGCAATTGCGCGCGAAGTCGCCCGAACCGCCGATGCCGTTCATCATGTGCGACGCCTGGACGTGGGTGGAGTTGACATTGCCGTAGATGTCGGCTTCCAGCGCCGTGTTGATGCCGATGACGCCCAGGCGGCGAATCACCTCCGGGTGGTTGGAGATTTCCTGCGGGCGCAGCATCAGCCGGCTCTTGTAGCGGCCGATGCTGGGGATGACTTTCTTGAACAGACCTTCCGACAGGGTGATCGACGAGCCCGAGGCGAAATGCAGCTTGTCGGCGTCGAACAGCTCGAACGTCGAGTCCTGCAACACCTCCGAGTACATTTTCAGGCTGTGAAACGGCGACTCGATGAAGCCGTGCAGCACGGCGTTGGCGATGGTGCCGATGCCGGCCTGGAGCGGCTGCAACGACAGGCCCATGCGGCCCAGTTTCACCTCGTGCTGAAGGAACTCGATGAGATGGCCGGCGATCTGGTTGGTGTCGTCGTCGGGCGGCAGCACATTGGCGGCGCTGTCCAGCTTCTGCGTCACCACGATGGCGGCGATCTTCGACGGGTCGATCGGAATGTACGGCAGGCCGACGCGGCTTTCCGGCGTCACCACCGGAATCGGCTCGCGGAACGGCCGGCGGGTGGGGATGTAGACGTCGTGCAGCCCCTCCAGTTCCAGCGACTGGTTCAGGTTCAGCTCGATGATCACCTTTTCCGCCAGGATGCCGAAGGTGGCGGAGTTGCCGATGGACGTTGTGGGGATGATGCCGCCGTCCTCGGTGATGGCCACCGCCTCGATGACGGCCACGTCGATCGGCCCCATCTGGCGCGTGCGCAGAAGTTCCACCGTTTCCGACAGATGCTGGTCGATGAACATCACCTCGCCGCGGTTGATCGCCTGACGCAACGTCGGGTCGGCCTGGAACGGCAGGCGGCGGGCCAGCACGCCGGCCGACGACAGGGTGCGGTCGATGTCGTTGCCCAGCGAGGCGCCGGTCATCAAGGTGATCTTCAGGGGGGCGGTTCCGGAGCGCTCGGCAAGCGCCAGGGGGACGGCCTTGGCGTCGCCGGAGCGGGTGAAACCGCTCATGCCGACGATCATGCCATCCTTGATCAGCATCGCCGCTTCCTCGGCGCTGACCACCTTGCCCCACAGCGACTTCAGGCGGATACGGTCACGGTACATCTCTCAGGCTTCCTCGTGCTTGACCTTGATTCGCCGGGCGAACGAAAATGTCGCCTCCCCCATACCGGCCGCACGATTTAGCCTGTAGACATCCCTTTTCCGGTACGCATTGAACACCCTAGGCCCACGCAAAATGCGCATGGCAGGAAGAGTGAATTCGCGTTGCTTGTTTGGGACAGAACGATGGCTTTTATTTATCTTCCCGAACCAGACCTTGCCGTATCCTTCCCTCGATCCAAGGAGGCTCCCGTGACGCCGCCGTCATCGGCCCGCGGCCTCGGCCGACTGGCCGAGACGCCCTATCTTCTCCTGACGCTGGCGCCGCTGTTCTGGTCGGGCAACTTCGTGCTGGGCCGTGCCGTCCACGCCGACGTGCCGCCGGTGGCGCTGGCTTTCTGGCGCTGGGCGCTGGGCTTTCTGATCGTGCTGCCGTTCGCCTGGAAGGCGTTGCGGCGCGACCGCGCGGCCATCCGGCAGGGCTGGAAGATGCTGGCGGTCCTGGCGTTTCTCGGTATCGCCGCCTTCAACACCCTGGTCTATCTGGGGCTCCAGACCACCACGGCGATCAGCGGCCTGTTGATGCAGTCCACCATGCCGGTGCTGATCATGGCGCTGTCGTTCGTGCTGCTGGGCGACCGGATCACGCCGCGCCAAGGTGTGGGCGTGGTGGTGTCGCTGGTGGGAGCGGTGGTGGTGATCACGCGTGGGGACATGGGAGCGTTGGTGGGGCTGGCGCTGAACCGGGGCGACCTGCTGATCTTCCTGGCGGTGGTGGGCTACGCCTTCTATTCGGTGCTGCTGCGCCGGCGACCGCCGATCGGCCCGGTGTCGTTCCTGGCCGTCACCTTCGGCATGGGCGCGGCCATGCTGCTGCCGCTGGTGGCGTGGGAGGGGATGACCGGCCGGGTGCCGGAACTGAACCGGGTGACGCTGCTGTCGGTCGGCTATGTGACGGTTTTTCCGTCGATCCTGGCCTACCTCTGCTTCAACCGAGGGGTCCAACTGGTCGGGCCGAATCGAGCCGGCCTGTTCATCCACCTGTTGCCCTTGTTCGGCAGCGTGCTGGCGGTGATGTTGCTGGGCGAGGCGTTCCTGCCGGCGCACGCCATCGGCATGGCGTTGATCCTGGGCGGTATCGCGCTGGCGACCTTGGGTCCGAAAGCCGTTTAATACCAGTTTCAGAAAGTTCTGACCG
>DASPMK010000253.1:0-5301 GCA_035627075.1 Azospirillaceae bacterium | reverse complement strand
CCTCGCGTTGGTCGAGCCGGTGGCGCTGCGCTTTCCCATCAAGAAATGGGCCGCCCTGACCGGGCTTCTGGCGGCGGGGGCCTACACGCTGCTGGTGGGGGCGCCAGTGCCCACCCTGCGCTCGCTTCTGATGACCGGGCTGGTGCTGATTGCCGTCATGGCCGACCGCAATCCACTGTCCATGCGGTTGGTCGCGTTTGCCGCCGGCGTGGTGCTGTTGACCCAGCCGGAAAGCCTGCTTGGTCCCAGCTTTCAGATGTCTTTCGGGGCGGTGGTGGCGCTCATCGCCGGTTTCGAGGCCGTTTCCCAACGCTGGCGGGCGTGGCGAACCCAGGCCGGCTGGCTGGGCCGGCTGGGCCTGTACCTTGCCGGCATCGCCCTTTCCTCATTGCTGGCCACATTGGCCACCACGCCGTTCTCTGTATTCCATTTCCAGCAAATCGCCTTTTACGGCCTTCTGGCCAACATGGTGGCGGTGCCGATCACCTCGTTCTGGATAATGCCCTGCGGGCTGATCGCTTACCTTGCCATGCCGTTCGGCCTGGACAAGGGGCCGCTGGTGGTCATGGGGTGGGGGGTGGACGCCATCGTCCGCATCGCCGAGGCCACGGCCGCCTTGCCGGGAGCCGTCCTGCCGTTGCCGGCCATGCCCGATTGGGGGCTGGGTCTCGCCGTGATGGGCGGACTGTGGCTGATGCTGTGGAGCGGGCGCTGGCGTCTTTTCGGCCTTGTGGGCGTGGTGGTCGGCATGGCCAGCCCGATGACGGCCGAGCGGCCGGATATTCTGATCAGCGGCAACGGCAAACTGATCGCGGCGCGTGGGGCGGATGGCGATCTCATGCTCTCGTCGCGGCAATCCGCCCGTTTCCAGGGTGAGGCATGGCGGCGGCGCGACGGACGCGACCCCAAAACGCCGGCATCCGCTTGGCCTGCAGTGGGGCGAAGCGGTGATGGCCGGCTGGCCTGCGATGCGCTGGGGTGTCTGTACCGTGCCCAAGGATATACGGTGGCGCTGGCCCACGACGCCCAGGCCCTGGCCGAGGACTGCGTGGCGAGCGATCTGGTGATCGCCACGGTCAACGCGCGGCGTTGCAAGGCACCGCGGGTGGTCGACCGCTGGAGGCTCAGGAAGGAAGGGGCGACCGCCGTTTATCTCGACCGCGACGGCATCCGGATCGAAACCGTCCGGCAGGCGCGCGGCGAGCGTCCGTGGATCAAGAAGGGAGATTAGGCCCAATACCGTGTCGTTAAGGCAATCAACAACAAGGGATGGCGGGTAAAACCAGCCATGCCTGCTGCATTTTGAGGGCGGACTGGCGAGATCAGCTTGAGGAGACGGTATTTGGATCTAGCGGTCCGCCGAAGGGCGAATGCCGGCGGCGCGCATCCCATGCATCAGACCGAGCACCACCGGGCAGATGGCTCCGAAGTCGAACGCCAACCGCTTGGTATCGGCATCGCTGTCGACCACATGGGCGGTCACCCGGCCGCCACCTTCGATGCCCTCGCAAGACAAGTCGAGGCGGACGGTATCGCCGGGTTCCAAATCGGCGCGGATGGCTTCAATCAGGATGCCGCGTACCGACCAGTTGGCGGTTTCATAGGTTTGGCCGTCGATGGTGACGGTCAGGGGCGGGGAGCCGTAGCGGATGGCCCGGCGCCGCTCGACACCTCCGGGGGCGCCGCTTCTCTTCTCCTTCAATTCTTCCGCCGCCTTGCGTTCCGCCGCCTCCTTGGCGCGTTTATCGATGCCTTCGGCGGTCATCAGGAGAGCCGTGCCAATCCGCCGTTCCACGCCCTTGCGGAAATCCTCGTCCGCGCCATACCGCATGGCAGAGGCAAGGTGGTTGCGGGCCTTGCCAACGAGATCGTTGCGGCCCTTGAAGTCCTCCGTTCTGGAGGCGTTTTCGATCTGGTGCAGCAGGAGATCGACGCTTTTCTGAAACGCCTCCCGGCGCAGGCTTTTCAGCTTGTCGCGATATTCCGAGGCGCGCTGGGGTGGAAAGGCATCCGATTTCAGAAGCTCTTCGAATTTACAGACCTTCTTGTCGAGAGAATCGGCGCTGCCGGCCTCGGCATCCGTTCGCATCATCCGCACGGCGGAGTCGGCGAGGCGCATAAGCGCATCCGCTTTTTTCTGTCTGTCCGCTGGGCTCATCAACATGGCGCGCCTCCCGCGCCGCCATCGGCCCCAAACGTTTGACGGCCACGTTTCAGGAACCAGCCGCTGGCGGCGGCCTCTTCATAGCCGCCTTAGTGCTTGTTAATTATTCTGCCCGCGTAAAACAGGTGCTGTCAAGTGGATGTGAAGTAAGCCATCCTTGGAAATTGTTGCGATGCAAGGAAATTATAAAGGTTGCATTGCAATATGACGGGGAAAATATTTCCTGGTGTAAGGCGGTGATGCTTTGTTTGGTCTGAAAAGCTGCGGTAAAAACCGATGCATGGCATTTTAATATAAAGCGTTCTGGTGTTTCATCGTGCGCGGTTGCGGAAGTGGCTCCGCAGAAATGAAAGAGGCGCCCAAGCGCCTCTGAAGAGCCGATGGACCGGCGTTGCTATCATTCAATACTTGCGAATGAGCCCGACCAGCCGCCCCTGCACACGCACTCTGTCGGCGCCGAAAATCCGCGTTTCGTAGTTGGGATTGGCGGGTTCAAGGGCAATGGTGTTGCCCTTGCGGCGCAGGCGCTTCAGCGTGACTTCGCTGTCCTCGATCACCATGGCTACGACGATGGAGCCGTTTTCGGCGGCGTCACACTGCTGGATCACCACCGTGTCACCGTCGAGAATACCGGCCTCGACCATCGAGTCGCCCACCACCTGGAGGGCGTAGTGGTCACCCATGCCCAGAATGGACGTGGGAACGTCGACATAGGTGGAGGTGTCGCGCAACGCCTCGATCGGCGTGCCAGCGGCGATGCGGCCCAGAAGCGGCAGCGGCACGGCCTCGGCATCGGTCGGCGCTTCGCGCCCGACCAAAGCGGCCCCGAAGTTCGGGCGGATGATGTTCGGTTCGAAGCGGCCCCGCGTCGGAGCGGCGGTTCTCTGTGCCGTCGGGGCGGCAGCGGCCGGAGCCTGGGTGTCATCAAGGCCCTCGGGCAGTTTGATCACTTCCAGGGCGCGGGCCCGGTGCGGCAGACGGCGGATGAAACCGCGTTCCTCCAGCCCGGTGATCAGGCGGTGGATGCCCGATTTGGACTTGAGGTTCAGGGCCTCCTTCATCTCGTCGAAGGAAGGGGACACACCGCCCTGCGACAGGCGCTGGCGGATGAAGAGCAAAAGCTCCTGTTGCTTGCGCGTCAGCATTTACGTTCCCCCGAGCCGCCGGACATCACTTCTAGAACAAAAGCAAAACGTTCCGCTATGTTCTAGTTTAGTTCGCCTGCGTCGTCAAGGGGGACGTTAAACGGCGAGGGAGCCGGTGCCGAAAGGAACGATGTCCACCCAGTCGCCGGCCTGGGCCGCCGGGGCGTGGGGCGGGCGGACCACCAGGCATTGGGCCTGGGCCAGGACCGAGGTCAGCGAGCTGTCCTGGTTGGCGAAGGGGCTGGCAACGGGCAGTCCGTCTTCGCCGATGGCCAGCGTGGCGCGCTGGTAGTCCTGGCGTTTGTCGTTGGCCTTGACCGCACGGCCAAGCCGGGCCTTGGGCGGCGGGCCATCGCCGGCGGGCAGGCCTTGGAGACGACGCAGGACCGGCTTCAGGAACAACATCGCGGCGACGGCCGAGGACACCGGATTGCCCGGCAGGCCCAGGAGCGGCCGATTGCCGGTGTGGCCGAACATCAGTGGTTTTCCCGGCCGCATGGCGATCTTCCAGAAATCAAGGCTGCCGCCCTCGCCGAGCAGGACCGAACGCACGAGATCATGGTCACCTTCCGACGCGCCACCGGTGGTGACCAGAAGGTCCGCCCCTTCCGCCCCTCGAGCGCGTTCGGCCAGCGACTCCGGCGTATCGCGGGCGATGCCCAAGTCGATCTGCTCGCCGCCCAGCGCCCGCACGAAGGCGGCCAGGGTGTGGCTGTTGGAACTGACGATCTGGTTGGCGCCGATGAGATCACCAGGATAGACGATTTCGTCGCCGGTCGCGAGGATGGCGATGCGCGGACGGCGGTGGACCTTCAGCCACGGCACGTTCATGGCGGCGCACAGGCCGATGTGACGCGAGGTGAGCAGCGTTCCCGCCTCGATCCCGACCTTGCCATAGGTGAAGTCGCCGCCTTCGGGGCGGATGTTGCGGTCGGGGCCGTAGGTCACATTCACCGTAACCTGATTGCCTTCGACGCCGGTATCCTCCTGGATCACCAGGGTGTCGGCGCCGTCGGGGAAGGGGGCGCCGGTGAAGATGCGCACGGCCTCACCCGGCCCCACGGCACCGGCATAGGCGCCGCCGGCGGGCGCTTCGCCCACCCGGATCAGCGTGGCGGGGGCTGTGGCGACGTCGGACGAGCGCACCGCCCAGCCGTCCATCGCCGCCACCCGCCACGGCGGCTGGGTCAGGCGGGCGGCCACCAGTTCGGCGGTGACGCGGCCAAGGGCTTCGGGCAGGGGAACGGTTTCGGCCGGCAAGGACTCGAACGCCGCCAAAACGCGGGACTGGGCTTCCTCGACCGAAATCATGTGTCAACTCCCGAGACTAGTCGGCGGTATAGGTTCCGCTTTTGCCGCCTGATTTATGGACCAGGCGAATGTCCGTGATGGTCATGCCGCGGTCCACCGCCTTGCACATATCGTAGACGGTCAGCGCCGCGACCGAGGCGGCGGTCAGCGCCTCCATCTCGACTCCGGTGCGCCCTTTGAGCTTGCAGGTGGCGGTGATGTCCACGGCGTTGCGGTCGGGGTCGCAGGTGAGGTCGACCGAGACATGGGTAAGCGCCAGGGGATGGCACAGCGGGATCAGGTCCGGCGTGCGCTTGGCGCCCATGATGCCGGCCAACCGCGCCACCGACAGCACGTCGCCCTTCTTTACCCCACCGTCCATGATGAGTTTCAGGGTTTCGGGCTGCATCAGCACCGCCCCTTTGGCGACGGCGACGCGCTCGGTTTCGTCCTTGGCCGAGACGTCGACCATCACGGCCTTGCCTTCCGCGTCGAAGTGGGTGAAGCCGGTCATCTTAAAGCCTCGTTCAGGCGAGCAGGGCTTGGGTGGCGGCGGCCACGTCGTCCTGACGCATCAGGGATTCACCGATCAGGAAGCAGCGGGCGCCGGCCCGCGCCATGCGGGCGAGGTCGGCAGGGGTGAACAGGCCGCTTTCGGCGACCAGCAGGCGGGCGGGCGGCACCTTGGGCGCCAGTTCCTCG
>DASPMK010000252.1:0-2846 GCA_035627075.1 Azospirillaceae bacterium | reverse complement strand
CTCAGCCGGGTCGCGTCATTGCCAGTGGCTCGACCCAGCGATCGTACTCGTCCGCGCTGACATATCCCGTGGCCAGCGCGGCGGCGCGCAGCGTCAGCCCTTCGCGGTGTGCCTTCTTGGCGATCTCCGCCGCCTTGTCGTAGCCGATGTGGCGGTTGAGCGCCGTCACCAGCATCAGGTTCTGCTCGAGATTGGCGCGGATGCGCTCGCGATTGGGCTCGATGCCGGCGGCGCAGTGCTCCCGGAAGGCCTCGCAGGCATCGCCGAGCAGCTCGATGCTTTCGAGAACGTTGTGCACCATCACCGGCTTGAAAACGTTGAGCTGGAAATTGCCCTGGCTGCCGGCGAACGCGACCGCGGCATCGTTGCCGAAGACTTGCACGCACACCATCGTCAGCGCTTCACACTGGGTCGGATTGACCTTGCCCGGCATGATCGACGAGCCCGGCTCGTTCTCCGGGATGATCAGCTCGCCGATACCGCAGCGCGGCCCGCTGGCAAGCCAGCGCACGTCGTTGGCCAGCTTCATCAAGGCGCCGGCGAGCAGCCGCAACGCCGAGGAGATCTGCACCAGGGCATCGTGCGCCGAGAGCGCCGCGAACTTGTTGCCGGCCGCCCGGAAGGGAAAGCCGGTCAAATTGGCGAGATGGTGCGCGGTGCGCTCGCCGAAGTGCGGGTGCGCATTCAAGCCGGTGCCGACCGCCGTACCGCCGATGGCGAGCTCGCACAGGCCCGGCTCCGCAGCGCGCACCGCTTCCAGGGCGAAATCGAGCTGCGCCACCCATGCACCGATCTCCTGCCCCAGGGTGATCGGGGTCGCGTCCTGCAGGTGGGTGCGGCCGGTCTTGACGATATCGTCGAAGGCCGCGGACTTGCGCGCCAACACCACGCGTAGCTCGGTGACGGCCGGCAGCAGGCGCTGGTGGAGCTGCTCGACGACCGCGACGTGCATCGCCGTCGGGAAGGTGTCGTTGGAGGACTGGCCTCGGTTGACGTGATCGTTCGGATGAATCGGCTGCTTCGAGCCGAGTACTCCGCCGGCGATCTCGATGGCGCGGTTGGCGATCACCTCGTTGGCGTTCATGTTGGTCTGGGTACCCGATCCGGTCTGCCAGACCACCAGCGGAAACTCCCCGGCCAGGGGGCCGTCGATCACCTCCTCGGCGGCCTGGACGATCGCCTTGCCCAGGGTGGGGTCGAGCACTCCCGACGCCATGTTGGCCAGCGCCGCCGCCTTCTTCTGAATGCCCAACGCGCGAACCAGAGGGGCCGGCATGCGTTCATTACCGATGCGGAAGTTCTGGAGCGACCGCTGGGTCTGGGCTCCCCAATAGCGATCGGCCGGAACCTGGATCGGGCCGAAGGAATCGGTTTCCATACGATACGCGTCAATTTGTGCCATGGCGTTTTCTTCCCATTCCGACATTGTGAAACCGATGTGGCGCCCTCACAAGAACACGGCAAGTCACCGGATTTCGTCTGGCTCTTTGACGGAAAATCGGGTTCGTATACAATCGTTATTGTCAACTTACCGGAGGTCATGGGTCCGGCATGCCGTTTTCCAAGCCTTCCCAAGCGATCACCGCCCTGGCCGCATCGCTCACGCTGGAGCCGTTGCGCCCCATGGTGCGGACGATGCTGCATCCGGGCCTGGGCGGCCTGTTCCAGGCGTGGCGTACCGGCTCGCCCGACCGGGACGACATCGCCAACCGCGACCTGGGTCTCCTGCGCCATCGCTTCGCCGAGTTTCTCGACAACCTGATCATCATCGACGTGGCGGGGCCGCAGTTCACCTACCGCCACTACGGCCGCACCTTCGTCGACGCCTTCAACGTCGATCTGGAGGGGCTGACCATCGATTATGTGCCGGAAGACATCCTGCCCAATGACCACCGGCAGTTCCTGGAATTCGAATACGCCTGGGTGAACCGCAACCGCCGCCCGGTGTGGCGCGCCTACACCGCGTCCTTCGACGGGGTGGAGCGGACATGGCAGCGGCTGATTCTGCCGCTGGCCGACGATCGATTGGTGGTGGGGGCCTACGAGTGCGCGACGCCCGTGCCCGCCCCCGGTGACGAGTCCGGTCATCTCCTGACCCTGGTGCTGGACGCCGTGCCGGTATGGCTGGACGATGACGGCGGCATCGGCGGTCTGGTGGTGCGGTTCCGCGATCTGGCGGAAAGCCGTCATCGCGAGCGCGAGCTGGAGCAGCTCGCCACCGTCGACCCGCTCACCGGCACCACCAACCGGCGCGAGTTCCTGCGGCTGGCCGAGGCCGAGGTGCAGCGGGCATCGCGCACCGGCCGACCGCTGGCGCTCTTGATGCTGGACATCGACCACTTCAAGCAGATCAACGACCGCTTCGGCCATCCCGCGGGCGACGAGGCGTTACGCCGCTTCGCCGACACCTGCCGGGGCACACTGCGGTCAGCCGACGTCTTCGGCCGTTGCGGCGGCGAGGAGTTCGCCATCATCACCCCGGACACCGACGCGGCCGGTGCCGCCGTACTGGCCGAACGGCTGCGGCGCCATGTTGCCGCCTCCACCATCGACCTGCCAGGCGGACCGTTGCGCATGACCGTGTCCACCGGCATCGCCGGCCTGTCCGGACACGACACGCTCGATACCCTGACGCACCGCGCCGACCGGGCGCTCTACCGGGCCAAGCACGCCGGACGCAACCGGGTGATCGTCTGCGGTGAGGGATAATACCGACGAGCGATTGAAATGACTTTTCAATCGCTCGTCGGTCGCCGCGACCGCGGCGGCGCGCCCGCGTGGGCGCGAAAGCCAAGCGCGCGGAGGCGCGCGCCCGGCGTTTGAGGGCAAAGGCGAGTCCCTTCAGG
>DASPMK010000251.1:0-3190 GCA_035627075.1 Azospirillaceae bacterium | reverse complement strand
ATGGATGACGAAGGAGGAATGGGGGCGCTCGTGGAAGCCGTGGCTGCGCGGCACGGTGCTGGGCTTTCCCTTCGGCGCGCTGCCGGCGGGCGGGGCCGAGATCCCGACCTTCCTGTCCTACTCCTTGGAAAAGCGCCTGTCCCGCCACCACGAACAGTTCGGCAAAGGCGCCATCGAGGGCGTGGCCGGGCCGGAAGCCGCCAACAACGCCGCGGCGGCGGGGGTGCTGGTGCCGCTGCTGACGCTGGGCCTGCCCACCTCGGCGACGGCCGCCATCCTGATCGCGGCGTTCCAGCAATACGGCCTGCAACCGGGACCGCTGCTGTTCACCACGCGCCCCGAACTGGTGTGGGGGATGATCGCCAGCCTCTACATCGGCAATGTGATGCTGCTGGTGTTGAACCTGCCGCTGGTAGGATTGTGGGTGCGCATCCTGGCCCTGCCCCGCCCCCTGTTGTACAGCGGCATCCTGGTGTTCGCGACACTGGGGGTCTACACGCTGAACAACTCGGTGATCGATCTGGTCCTGTTGTACCTGATCGGCGTGCTGGGCTTCGCCTTGCGCCTGTTCAACATCCCGGTGGCGCCGGTGATCATCGGCCTGATCCTCGGCCCCTTGGCGGAACAGCAATTCCGCCGCGCCCTGTCCATCAGCCAAGGCGACTGGACGGTGTTTTTCACCCACCCCCTGTCGCTGACCCTGCTGATTTTGTCGGCGGCGGCACTGCTGGGGCCGGTGGTATGGCGGATGCGGCGGCGGTGAGTCGCCGCATCCGATTTCCTTACTCCACCGTCAGCACAATCTTCCCGATGTGCTGGCTGGTTTCCATCAGCGCATGGGCGTCGGCCGCCTTTTCCAGCGGGAAGGTGGCGTGGATCACCGACTTGACCTGTCCCGCCTCGATCAGCGGCCACACCTTCCCATGCAGGGATTTGGCGATGGCCGCCTTGTCGGCCACCGGCCGGGGCCGCAGGGTCGAACCGGTCAGGGTCAGCCGCTTCACCATTACCGGGAACAGGTTGATCTGCACCTTCGGCCCTTTGAGGAAGGCGATGGAGACATGCCGCCCCTCCACCGCCAGCGCGTCGATGTTGCGGGGAACGTAGTCGCCACCGACCATGTCGAGGATGACGTCCACCCCCTTGCCGCCGGTCGCCTCCTTGACCACCGCCACGAAGTCCTCCTCCCGGTAGTCGATGCCGCGTTCGGCGCCCAGGTCCCGGCAGGCCCTGACCTTGTCGGCGCTGCCGGCGGTGGCGAACACCCGCGCGCCGAAGGCCTTGGCCAACTGGATGGCGGTGACGCCGATACCGCTGGTGCCGCCATGAACCAGGAAGCTCTCGCCGGCCGCCAGCCGCGCCCGATCGAACACGTTGGTCCAGACGGTGAAGAAGGTTTCCGGCACGCCGGCCGCCTCGACCATCGACAGGCCCTTTGGCGCCGGCAGGCACTGCGCCGCCGGCACGGCGCAATACTGGGCATAGCCGCCGCCGGCCAGCAGCGCGCAGACGGCGTCGCCCTCCATCCACTCCGCCACCCCCTCACCCACCGCGGCGATGGTGCCGGCGACTTCCAGTCCCGGCAGATCCGACGCGCCGGGCGGCGGCGGGTAATGCCCCATGCGCTGAAGCACGTCGGGACGGTTGACGCCGGCGGCCGCCACCTTGACCAGCACTTCGCCGGCGCCGGGCTTGGGCACCGGCCGGCTCACCGGCCGCAGCGCCTCCGGGCCGCCGGGCTGGCTGATTTCGATCGCGGTCATGGTCTCGGGCACGGCCATCGTGAATTCTCCTTTCCGGATAAGGCCTTGCAGGTTTACCCCCGACACCCCAAACTGGCAAGGAACGCGATTGCATCAGGAGACCGCCATGGCGATCGAACCCGAGGATCTGGAACCCCGCGCCAAGAAGCCGCAGATGCGAGACCTGTCGATGATGGGGGTGGCCGAGCTGGAGGCCTACATTGCCGACCTGGAGACTGAAATTGCGCGGGCTCGCGAGGTTATTGCATCCAAACAGACGCATCGTTCGGCGGTGGAATCTCTGTTCAAGCGCTAGGCTCACAGATTAGCAACCCTCTGTTCAAACCCTATCCGATCAGGCATCCTCCCGGCTTTCTCGGCCAAAAAACTACGCCAAGGGAGAAGCTGGATGGCCACTGCCGTTTCCACCCAATCGTTCGACAGCAAGTTCCGGAGCGTGTCCGAGCCGACCCGTGCCGAGCTGCGCGCCCTGTGGCCCATGCTGGAGCCGCAGTTGGACCGGATCGTGCGGAACGTCTATTCGCCCCTGGGCGTCAACGACCCGACCACCCTCAGCCGCATTGTCGATCTGCAACGCACCCACTTCCGCCAGCTTTTCCAGGGCCAGTTCGATTCAGGCTTCATCGAGGAAACCCGTCGGCGGCTGGAGCAGCGCAGCGCCCTGGGCCTGGCGCCCGACACCCAGTTCCAGGCCTATGCCGGCCTCCTGAGCGAGTTCGGCAGCCTTATCGTCGCCACCTACCGCAAGAAGCCCGAACGGATCATCGAGGTGCTCGCGGCGCTGAATCGGGCGATGATGCTCGACCTGGACGTAACGGCCACCTCCCAGATCGCCCTGGTCGAACAGAAGGCGGCAGCCGAGCGCGCCAAGCTGGCCGACCGGCTGGAACAGGATGTGCGCTCGGTGATCAGCGAACTCGGCCATTCCGGCCAGACGCTGCGCAGTGCCGCCGAATCGATGGCCCACACCGCCGATGAAACCAACCGCGAGGCCTCCTCCGTGGCGGCGGAGGCCGAGTCCGCGACCAGCAACGTCCAGACCGTCGCGTCGGCCGCCGACGAGCTTTCAGCATCGATCGGCGAAATCGCGCGGCAGGTGGCGCAAAGCTCGGCCATTGCCCGGAAGGCCGCCGACGAGGCCAAGCGCACCGACATCACCATCGAGGGGCTGTCGAACGCCGCCAGCCGCATCGGCGAGATCGTCAAGCTCATCAACTCCATCGCCGGCCAGACCAACCTTTTGGCACTCAACGCCACCATCGAAGCCGCCCGCGCGGGCGAAGCCGGCAAGGGCTTCGCCGTGGTGGCGCAGGAGGTGAAAAACCTCGCCAACCAGACCGCCAAGGCCACCGAGGATATCACCGGCCAGGTCGCGGCCATCCAGTCCGCCACCAACGAGACGGTTTCGGTGATGCGCGGCATCGGTA
>DASPMK010000250.1:0-19081 GCA_035627075.1 Azospirillaceae bacterium | reverse complement strand
GGTCGCGCCGGCTTTCCAGCCACGCCAGACCTTCGGGCGGAATGCGGCGAGCCAGCCACTCGCGCAGCAGGTCCTGCGCCATCAGGGTATCGGCGGGGCGGCGCGGCGGCATGTCGGCCATGGCGGCGCGCTCAATTTAGGATGAAGGTGGAGAGCCCGCTGGACACGTCGGGCTGTTGCGGTTGCCCCTGGCTTCCGGCCTGCGGCCCCGACGGGACGGAAGACCCGGCCGCCGTTGTTGCGTCGATCGGGCCACCCGTGGCGCCGGAGCCGCTCTCGACAACGGCGCAGCCGACCGCGAAAAGCGGAACGAGAAGAGAAAGAACGGAGGCCCCTGTCCTAACCCCTGTCATCGCCGCCCCCTTCCGGAACCTCTCCCGGCGCTCAACCGGCCGATCGGGCAAAGGTTCCGGAAAGGGGCGGCGTGCCGCGACCAGGACGTCAGTCGTCGCGGTGGGTGCGCTCCAGACGCTCGTGGCGTTCCTGCGCTTCGAGGCTCAGCGTGGCGATGGGGCGGGCGTCCAGCCGGCGCACGCCGATCGGCTCTCCCGTTTCCTCGCAATAGCCGTAGGACCCGTCCTCGATCCGCTCCAGCGCCGCGTCGATCTTGGTGATCAGCTTGCGTTCGCGGTCGCGGGTGCGCAGTTCCAGCGAGCGGTCTGTTTCAGCCGACGCCCGGTCGGCGATATCCGGCTCCTGAATTCCGCCTTCCTCAAGCAGACTGTGCAGGGTCTCGTCGGACTCCCGCAGCAACTCCGCCCGCCAATGCAGGAGCTTCTGGCGGAAATACTCCTTCATGACCGGGTTCATGAAGGGCTCGGTTTCGGACGGAGCGTAATCCGGTGGCACAAGGGGTGACGACATGCAGCAGCATCCATGGTGGAGTGTCGGTCGCAGCGGCGCGGAGTATATGAATCGAAAGAACTATCCGCAACCCTGAGCACGAGCGCCCGCGGATCGGGCAACCCCTTGGAACGCTGTGGAAAATCGGTGAGACGAAATGCCGCTCAGGCGTTGAGCGCAAAAAAAACATGCCGACACCGGCGACCCTTTGGCGGTGCCGGCATCCGCTTTCGATGGAAAGGCGAACCGGCCCGCCGCCTCAGGGCGCGAGCTTGGCCAGTTCCACCTGGGCGCGCAGGTCGATTTCATCGAGGATTTCCGCCAGCCGCGGGTCATCCACGTTGACCCGGTTGGTCTTAACCACGCGGGCGAGATCGATGATCTTGCCGCGCGACAGATTGCCGAACAGCAGGCTGTGCCGGATTTCATCGAGGCGATCCAACATCTCCTCGGCCCGCATCTTGCCCTTGGAGGCGCGAGCGGTCGCGTCGTCGACCTCCTGCAACGCCAGGAGAGCGTCTACGCCGGTCAACGGACCGGCACTGTTGACATTACCGGTCTGACTCGTCTCACCTCCGAGCGCCTTGGCAAATGCGCCCGACGTTGTGCTGTCGGACTTGCCGGTGCGGCGCACCGAGTTGCTGCGAATTTGCCCAGGGCCTTCGATCTTCATGGACATGCACCCACCTAGGGAATCCCGGGTCCTCCCGATAGGGTTAAATTAAACCCGGTAAAGCCTTTCCGCAATTGGGAATCTTTTGCCTACGTCGGGACGGCAGCCCTTGCCGCCTCCCCTCCCCTTTCCTCGCCCGCGCCGTGGCGTTTCCCAGGCTTTCCGCGCCTCCAAAACTGGCACGGCCTTCGCATAGGAAGTGGGCGGCGCCAAAAACAGCGCGCCATGCCTGGGAGACAAAACGTCATGAACCCGCTCGTGTCCACCAAAGCCAGCACCGCCCGCCGCTGGTGGGCCGCCGCCCTGATGGGGCTGGCGCTCATGACGGCCTTTCCGGTGAACGCCGCGACCCGCATCAAGGACATCATCGATGTCGAGGGCGTGCGCGACAACATGCTGGTGGGCTACGGCCTCGTGGTGGGCCTGAACGGCACGGGCGACAGCCTCAACAACTCGCCCTTCACCGAGCAGAGCCTGATCGGCATGCTGGAGCGGATGGGTGTCAACACCCGCGGCACCAACCTGCGCACGCGCAACGTCGCGGCGGTGATGGTGACCGCCACCCTGCCGCCCTACGCCGCCTCGGGCACGCGTATCGACGTCTCCGTTTCGGCCATGGGCGACGCCAAGAGCCTGCTCGGCGGCCAACTGCTGGTAACGCCGCTGATGGGCGCCGACGGCGAGGTCTACGCCGTGGCCCAGGGGTCGGTCGCCATTTCGGGCTTCACCGCCCAGGGCCAGGGCGCCAGCGTCACGCGCGGCGTGCCGACCGCCGGCCGCATCGCCTCGGGCGCCATTGTCGAGCGCGAGATCCAGTTCGCGCTGGCCGAGCTGCCGGTAATCCGGCTGTCCTTGAAGAACCCCGACTTCACCACCGCCCAGCGCATCGCCCAGGCCATCAACAGCCGCATGCGCACCAACGCCGCCCAGGCCACCGATCCGGCCTCGGTGCTGCTGACCGTGCCGCCGCACCGTCGCGGCGACGTGGTCGGCCTGATGACCGAGATCGAACAGATCCGCGTCGAGCCCGACCAGGCGGCCCGCGTGGTGATCGACGAGAAGTCGGGCGTGATCGTGATGGGCGAGAACGTGCGGATTTCCACGGTGGCGGTGGCCCAGGGCAACCTGACCGTCAAGATCACCGAAACCCCGCAGGTTTCGCAGCCCGCCCCCTTCAGCCAGGGCCAGACCACCGTCGTGCCGCGCACCGACATCGAGGTCGACGAGGGCGGCGACAAGCGGATGACCGTGCTGCCCGCCGGCATCAGCCTTCAAGAACTGGTCACCGGCCTGAACGCGCTGGGCGTCGGCCCGCGCGACATGATCACCATCCTGCAATCCATCAAAGCGGCCGGCGCGCTGCAGGCCGAAATCGAGGTGATGTGATGAGCATCGACGCCCTGTCCTTCCGCCCGTCCTTCACCGCCCCGGCGCCCGCCTTCTCCGCCGCCGCCGAGCGCGCCAGGGACCACAACACCGCCGGCAAGACCCTGAAGCCCGGCGAGCCCCTGCCCGAGCGCCCGGAACTGCGCAAGTCCGCCAAGGAATTCGAGTCGATGTTCGTCGGCCAGATGATCTCGCACATGTTCGAGGGCATGGAGGCGGATGAGACCTTCGGCGGCGGCCACGGCGAGGAGATGTTCCGCGGTCTTCTCGTCCAGGAATACGGCAAGCAGGTCGCCCAGCGCGGCGGCCTCGGCATCGCCGACAACGTCTACCGCGTCATGCTGGAAGCCCAGGAGAAGTCACAATGACCGCCATGAGCCAGACCGATCGCGCCGCCGCCCTGCTCGATGTCATGGGCCGGCTGTCCATCCTGTTCGATGATGAGGTCCATCTCGTCCGCCGCCAACAGCGCCGGGAGGTGAACGAGCTGGAGCCGCAGAAGCAGGCGCTCGCCCGCGCTTACGAGGAACTGGCCCGCGCGCTGCGCGTGGACGGCGAAGGGCTGGCGGAGTTGTCGCCGGAGCTGCGCGACCGCATCACCGCGACCACCCGTTCCCTGGGCGAGGCCTGCCGCCGCAATCTGGTGGTCCTCAAGGCGCACAGCGACGTGCATCGCGGCGTGGTGGACGCCATCGTCAAGGCCTTCAACCAGGACCGCCAGCACGAAACCGGCTACGCCAAGCGGCGCGGCGGGGCGGCCCCCGCCGGCTTCCCGCGCGGCGGCGCCCCGGCCACCACGCTGGATACCCGGCTCTAGATCAAATCCTGCCGGGCAGGACTTGCCGCCCGGCCACTCCCCCCTCCCTCCCCAGCACGGGAACGCACGGAAACCCCAAGGAAACTGCGGCTTTCAGAGTTGGCCCGAGAGTTGCTTTCCTTGAATGTCGCGAACCTTGAGCGTCGGCTTTAAGAGCAGGAAACACCGCCATGGACATTAACCCGATCAACCCGCTGAGTGGTTTTGACCCGGCTCGCGTCGGGACCGTTCCAGGCTCTCTCGCCGACGACATGTTCGCCAACATGCTGGGGGAGATGTTCGTCCGCGAGGAGCCGGCCCCGGCGCCCAAGACGGCCGAACCGCCGGCCAAGGCCGCCGACCGCTCCGATCGCCCGGCGGCCAAGCCGGCCGCGCGCCCCGTCGAGCGCCAGGACACCCGCCCCGCTCCGCGTCCCCAGCAGGCGGAGCGCCCGGCCAAGGCCGCTGATCGCGCCGAGGCCAAGGAGGTGACCGGCCGGGGCGACGATGCCGCCCAGACGGCGGATGATGTCACCCGCGCCGACGATACCAAGGCCCCCACCGAGGCCAAGCCGTCCGCCAAAACGGCCGATACCCGCGACGAAACCGACAACGACACCGCGACCCAGGCTGGCGCCGAAGCGCCGATGGTGGCCGATGCCGCCGCCGAGCCCGAGCCCCTGGTTCTTGGCGCGGACTTCCTGGCCTCCTTGACGATCTTCGGCGGGCTCGACGAGAACACGGTCGCCGGGGCCGGCGACACCGAAGCCGACGCCGCGGCCGTCGCCGACCTGATGGCCGATCCCGCCGTTGCCCAGGCAGCCATGGAAATGATGCTCGCCCGCGCCGAGGCGGCCGCCCTGGTGGCGGCTCAGGCCGCAGCGGCGCAGGCCGGTCAGCATGGCGCCGACGACCAGACGGCGGACGGCGCCCTGGCGGACCTCGCTTCGGCCCAGCCGCTTGAATCCCTGCCGATGGCCGGTCACCAGAACGCGAACGGAGCCATCCCGGCCCCCCACGATCCGGATCTTCCGGCCGACGCCGCCGCCGGCACGGGTGCCGGTGCCGACATCCCGGCCGAAGCCGATACCGATGCCACCGAAGCCGACTTCGCCAACCTGCTCCAGGCTGCGCGTGGCATGGCGCGCGGTGAGGGCCGCAACGCCCAGGGCGACGCCGACAGCCGGCAGGAGCGCGCGGGGGACGGTCAGTCGCAGCCCCAGGCGAACGGCGACGCCAACGCCGGCCGCAACGTCAATCTCGCCAACGCCCCGCAGAGCCCGATGGCCACGGACGGCGCCTCGTCCGCCGGTACGGCCGATGGTGTCGATGGCCTTCAGTCAAGCCAGACCGCCAGCCGCGCCGCCGACTCCTCCCATACCCTGCCCCAGGGCGGCGAGGGCGTGCGCCCCGCCGGCGGCCAGGATTTCGCCAGCCATCTGAAAGGCTTGCAGACCCTGCGCGGTGGTGCGCCAACCCACGCCCCGGTGACCGATCAGGTCCAGGTGCAGCTCAAGCGCGGCATCAAGGACGGCATGGACCAGATGACCATCAACCTTCGCCCCGATGAGCTGGGGCGGATTGAGGTCCGCCTGGAATTCGGCGCCGATGGCCGCGTGGCCGCGCGCATTTCGGCGGAAAACGCCCAGACCCTGGAACTCCTCCAGAAGGACTCCCGCAGCCTGGAACGTGCTCTTCAGGAAGCCGGGCTGAAAGCCGACAGCGGCAGCCTGTCGTTCAACCTGCGCGGCGGCAACGATGGTCGTCATGCCCATGAGCAGCAGGATCAGGGCGGTGGCTTCGGGTCGGGCGGCCGTTCGCGCGGCGAGGATTTCGAAGAAGACATGAACGACACCTTGGCGCGTATGCCGGTGCGGACGCTGACTTTGGCGCCCGGCCGCGTGGACGTGCGAATCTGACGGCGCCTTAAAGGAGGGCACGTGCCATGACCACCGGCATCAACCAGACCAACTACGTCAATACCAACCTCAACACCAACACCACCGGCAGCGGCAGCGGCACGGCCAAGAAAGCCTCGGAAACCGACAGCACCGAGAAAAGCGCCTCCACCGGCAGCGCGCTCAAGAGCCTCAACGCGAACTTCGACATGTTCTTGAAGCTGTTGACCGTGCAGATGAAAAACCAGGACCCGCTGAAGCCGCAAGATCCCAACGAAATGACCGATAAGCTGGTCAGCTTCGCCAACGTCGAGCAGAACATCGCCACCAACAAGAAGCTTGATCAGTTGATCGCGCTCCAGGACGGCGGCCGCACCTCCACGGCCCTGTCCTACATCGGCCGCACCGTCGAGGTGGAATCGGACAAGATGGCGTTGCAGGGCGGCCGGGGCTCCTTCACCTACACGCTCCAGACCGAGGCCAAGTCGGTGCGCATCGATCTCCTCGACAGCACCGGCAAGAAGGTGCGCGAGTTGACCGGCGAAACCGGAGCCGGCCCGCACGCTCTCAACTGGGACGGCATGGACAACCAAGGCAACGCCCTGCCCGACGGCGTCTACACCATCAACATGGCCACCCGCGACAAGGAAGAGAATTCGGTCAAGTACGATCTGGCCATCTACGGCACGGTGTCCGGCGTCGACATGACCGGCTCCGTCGACAAGCTCAACATCGGCCTGCTGGAGGTCGACATGGACAAGGTCCGGTCGGTGATGCAGTAATTCTCCCCCATCGCACCACCGACCCGAAGGCCCGCCCGGCTCCCCCCGCCGGGCGGGCCACCATTTATTCCCCGGAATGCGGCCGGCAATCGTTTCAGATATCAAACATTAACCGTAACATTTAGGGGTTTGTTAAGCGCTTCTCCATAAACTGGCGCTCTCTTCGCGAGCACGAGGTATGGTGGAGCGTCTAGTGATGTCATCTCGGAACACTGATCCCGGCGAGGACGTCCCCGGCGGGATGACCGTCCTGAGCCCGGACGGACATCCGATGACCGAACAGGATTTGCCGCCCCCCGACACCAAGCGCTGGGTCATGCGGCGCAAGGCGGAGGTGGTCGCGGGCGTGCGTTCCGGCCTCATCACGCTGGAAGAGGCGTGCCGCCGCTACACCCTCTCCGTTGAAGAGTTCCTGTCCTGGCAGCGGCTGATCGACAGTCACGGCGTGCGCGGCCTGCGAGCCACCCGCCTCCAGGACTACCGCCATGGCCAGCCCAAGCCCCGCGAGCTTACCCCCATCGCCGAGTGAACGGCCGCGCGCCCTGCATTCACCTGAAGTGAACGCAAGTATCAAAACAAAGCATTGGACGTGATGGCTCGAAGGTGGCGACACTGCGTGTGTTCGTAACGCCAGAGGCCGCCATGCCCTATGTCAACATCAAGATCACCCGCGAAGAGGCCACGCCTGAGCAAAAGGCCGCGCTGATCGCCGGAGCGACCAGACTGCTGGTCGATGTGCTGGGCAAGAATCCCAACACGACGGTGGTGGTCATCGATGAGGTCGACACCGACAACTGGGGCGTGGCCGGCGAAACCGTCACGATGCGCCGGGCGCGCGAGCGTCCGTGACGCCGTCAGCCGCCTCCGGCCTCGCGCAGCAGATCCCGGAAGGCCGTGAGCGGCCCGCTCGACCGCGTTTCAGCCCGCCGGATCAATTGGGTGGGTACCGTCGCGAGATCCTCGGGCAATTCCTCCAGAACGAAACCGCGCGCGGCATGGCGCTCGGCCACCGCGCGGGGCAGCACAGTTATCCCCATGCCCGCAGCCACGCAGCCGAGGATGGCGTCGATCGAACCGAACTCCATGACCCGCAGCGGCACCGCCCCGCTCTCACGCAGCCAACGTTCAGCCCGCGACCGGTAGGTGCAGCCGTTGCGGAACGCCAGGAGCACCGGCTTGGCCGCGCCGTCGCGGCTGCGCACCAGCACCAGGATTTCGGTGAAAACGGGTTCGGCCACCAGGTCTGGATGATCGACGGGACCGCCGACCAGCGCTCCTTCCAACCGGAAGGCCAGCACCGCCTCGACCAAGGTGTCGGTCGGGCCGGTGACCAGCGTGAGATCCACGGCCGGGTGGCGTTGATGGAAGGCGGCCAGCAGATCGGGCAGGCGCACCGCCGCCGTCGTCTCCATCGAGCCCAGCGCCAACGGGCCGGTGGGACCTTCGGTGGCGCGGGCAGCGTGACCGGCCTCCTCGACCAGCGTCAGGATGCGTTCGGCGTAGCCGCTCAACACCCGGCCGGCGGCGGTCGGCACCATGCCCCGGCTGGCACGGTGGAACAGGGCGATGCCCAACTCTTCCTCCAGTCCCTTGAGCCGCGCCGTCACGTTGGACTGGACGCAGTTGAGCCGCTCGGCCGCTCGGGTGACGCTGCCGGTATCGGACACCGCCTTGAATACCCTGAGAGCACTCGTCTCCATGGCGCCAATCTTTCGGAAGGATGTTGAGATGACAAACCCATCATCAACAATGATAGATGGTAATCAACATCCCGCCAAGGTCGAACCGTCGCCGGCATTACGGCTGGCCGGCGGAGCGGCGACGCTGATGCTCGCCATGGGAATCGGGCGTTTCGCCTATACGCCGATCCTGCCTCTGATGCAGGCGGACACCGGCCTGGGCGACGCCGCCGCCGGGACGCTGGCGGCGGTCAATTACCTCGGCTACCTGCTGGGCGCGATCGGCTGCGGCCATATCCATGGCAGCCGCATGGCGTGGTTGCGCGCCTCGCTGGCAGCAAGCCTGATCAGCACCGCCGGCATGGCGCTCACCACCGACGTCATTGCCTGGGGCACCCTGCGCCTGATCTCAGGGCTGGCCAGCGCCGGCCTGTTCATCCTCGCCACCGCCATCGTGCTGGAGGACACCCATGGTGCGGCCAGGCGTGCCGGCTGGCACTACGCCGGGGTGGGGCTGGGCATCGCCCTGTCCGGCGTGGTGGTGATGAACCTGCCGCCGAACCTCAGCTGGCGTGGGGCGTGGCTGGTGCTGGGAGCCATCGCCGCCGCCCTGGCGCTGCTCGCCTGGGCTGGGGTACGGCCTGCCGCCCATCCGCCGACGACCGTCGCCCCCACCACCATCGCTCCGCCCGCCTCGCGTCCCGACGCCCTGATGCGGATGGCCGCCGCCTATTTCCTGGAGGGAGCCGGCTATATCGTCAGCGCCACTTTCCTGGTGGCGATCCTGAAGCGCGACCCCGCCACCGCCGCCATCGCCCCGTGGTCCTGGGTCCTGGTGGGGCTGGCGGCCGCTCCGTCGAGCCTGCTGTGGACGGCGATTTCCCGGCGCACCGGCCTCTTCACCGCGCTGGTGGCGGTCTACGTCCTCCAGGCAATCGGCATCGCCCTGCCGGCGCTGGGCGGCGGCGGCGCGGCGGCACTGGCGGGAGCGGTGCTGCTGGGCGGCACCTTCATCGCCGCCGTCAGCCTGACCTTCGGGCTTGCCGGCCAGTTGGCGCCGGGACGCACCCAGCAATCCACCGCGCGGCTAACGGCCCTCTACGGTGTGGGCCAGATCGCCGGTCCGCTGGTGGCGGGGGTGGTGGCCGAACGGACCGGCAGCTTCGCGTGGCCACTGGTCGGCGCCGGCC
The DNA here is from genome assembly GCA_035627075.1 of Azospirillaceae bacterium. Classification (GTDB taxonomy): domain Bacteria; phylum Pseudomonadota; class Alphaproteobacteria; order Azospirillales; family Azospirillaceae; genus DASPMK01. The sequence goes on along the minus strand of DASPMK010000250.1, from coordinate 9,834 downwards.
TCCTGGTGGCGATGGCGGCCGCTCTGGTGCTGGCCGCCGCATCCTCCGCGCGCGGCGACCGGAAAAGGTGAAGACGGTAGGGGCGCGGCGGCGAAATTCGGGGTAGAATGGCGGCCCATCCTGATGCGGAAAGCGCCATGAATGACACCGCCGAACCGGCCCTGCGGGCGATGGCCGGACGCATCGCCCTGTGGCTGGCCGGTCTCGATCCGGTAGTCCGAGACCGGGAGATACGCGAGCTGGCCGCCGAGTGCGTGGAGGACGCGGTGTCGCGCGGCATCGAACGGAAGCGCGCCGAAGAGGCCGCCGCCAAGCTTAGCACACTGGTCAGGGATGCCCTGCTGGCGCTGGCGATCTGCGGCGGTGCCGTACCTGGACGGGCCTAGGGCCTGTTCTGGAGGGATTCAGGCTCCTTTGGTCCCGGAACCGGGGAGCGATCCTGGGCATTTCGGGCAGCCCCCCGGATACCATACCAGTTTCAGAAAATTCTGACCGGCGGTCAGAACTTTCTGAAACTGGTATTACGCAGGTCTTGCGCGAGCAGTATCGCCGCAAGCGCGGCCGGCGCCCGCAGCCGAGCGCGGCGGCAATCGACAGCCAGTCGGTAAAGACGACCGAGGCGGGAGGACCGCGCGGCTACGAGGGCGGCAAGAAGGTAACGGGTCGCAAGCGCCAGATGCCGGTCGATACCCAAGCGCGGTGGGGACATGCTGCTGCTGGCCTGGATTCCCCGCGCCCCCGCCTCATGCTCCGAAAGACACGGACTCTCAAAACCATCGTTGGGAGGTGCAGACCCCGAGCGCACGCGCCAAGGAGGTGTCGCAACCGGACACCAAAAAAAGCCGGAGGTTCTTTTCAGAACCTCCGGATAAAGGCGATTACAGGGAGGGTTAGAGACAACCGCCTTGTAGCCCTTTGGGCGGTGCTGCATCTTTGATCTATATCAACGGATAAGCTTTTTTAAATCCCATGCAAATGCTTAATAATACGAATTATCAGCGATTCCCGAAAGATCATCCACGGTTGCCGTAAAGTTCCTCCGGGGGCGTCTCAACTTCCCGAATGGTCACCAGCGCGCCGGCACGGGCCGCCCGGTAGAAGCATGACCGCCGTCCGGTGTGACAAGCCACACCATCCTGATCCACCATCAGCAACAGGGTGTCGCCATCGCAATCGATGCGAAAATCCTTGAGGTGCTGGACTTGCCCCGAGGTTTCGCCCTTGCGCCACAGCGCCCCGCGTGAACGCGACCAGTAGCACACCCGGCCGGTTGCCAAGGTTTCCACCACCGCGTCGCGGTTCATCCAGGCCATCATCAACACCTCGCCGCTATCGGCCGCTTGCGCGATGGCTGGCACCAGTCCTTCGGCGTTGAAGCGGATCACCGCCAAAATTTCGTCGCTCATACTTTCGCGCTCCGAATTCAAGATGCCGCCGCGAGCCGCGTGAAACCACGCTCCAGATCGCCCATGAGATCATGGACGTCTTCCAAGCCCGCATGGAAGCGCACCATGGGCCCCGCATCCTTCCAGCGGTCGCGGGTGGCGGTACGCGCCCGCGCCGGATGGATCGGCAGGACAAGGCTTTCGAAGCCGCCCCAACTGTAGCCCAGGCCGAACAGGTCGAGATGGTCAACCATGGCCGCCAATGCCGTTTTGGAGCAGGGCTTCAGTTCCACCGCGAACAGGCCCGAGGCCCCGGTGAAGTCGCGTCGCCACAAGGCATGGCCGGGATCGCCAGGTAGCGCCGGGTGGAGCACCCGCGCCACTTCGGGCCGCCGTTTCAGCCACACCGCCAGTTCAACGGACGCCTCATGGTGGCGCTTGAGCCGCACCGGCAGGGTGCGCAAACCCCGCAGGCCCAGATAAACATCGTCCGGTCCGGCGGTGGTGCCGAAACGCACCGCCGTGCGCTTGACCGGCTCCCACGTCTCCTTGTTGGAGCAGACGATTAGCCCCAACATGGCATCCGAGTGGCCGACGATGTACTTGGTGGCAGCGTGGATCGACACATCCACGCCATGGGCGAAGGAGTTGAAGCAGAGGGGCGTGGCCCAGGTATTGTCCATCAGTACGGCAACGCCCCGCGCCTTGGCGGCCACCGCGATGGCCGGTACATCCTGGACCTCGAAAGTCAGCGAACCTGGTGATTCGAGATAGACCAGCCGCGTGTTGGGGCGGATCAGGCGCGCGATGTCGCCGCTGACCAGCGGGTCGAAATATTCGGTCTCCACCCCAAAGCCAGCCAACACCTCGTTGCAGAACCGGCGCGTTGGCCCATAGGCGCTGTCGGTGACCAGGATATGGTCGCCAGACCGCGCGAAGGCCGACAAGGCCGTGGCGATGGCAGCCAGGCCCGAGGCCGCCGTCACCGACCGATAGCCTCCCTCCATCTCGGCCACCGCCTGTTCCAGCGCGAAGGTCGTCGGCGTACCGACACGGCCGTAATTGACGATGTCGAACGGATTGCGGTCCGACTCCTCAAGCGCCTCCAGCGAGGGGAAGAGCACGGTCGAGGCATGGTAGACGGGCGGGTTGACGATGCCCTGGTGGGCCATCGGATCGAGCCCGGCGTGGGCTGCCAGGGTGTCGGGGCGGACGTTCTTAAGCTTGGAATCAGTCATTGCCGGCAAACACGGACAGCGGAAAGGAGGTGTTATTGTGGCACTCCGTCCAAGGCGATGCCAAGCATCATCACCCACCCGGCCGCATCACAGCGGCTGTTTCGCTGTCGTCGCATGCACCTTCTGAATGCGTCTGCGAACCAGCGACTCCGAGCCCAGCAGGAAGCGCCCCGCCGGTTGCAGGGCGTAGCCGTTGGGGCGCCTCACGAAGACAAGGCCCCAGCGGGCGAAGCGGGCGCGCAGCCAAGCGGTCAGCAACACCGCCCAAAGCGAACCGCCGATCACATCGCTGAGGTAATGGGCGTTCACCATCACCCGGCTTGACGCCAGGAAAGCCCCCAGTGCCCACAGGATCACCCGCCAGCGCGGAACAAGGAAGCCTAGCGCCACCGCCAGCGCCATCAGCGTGTTGGCGTGACCGGAGGGGAAGGAGTGGAAATCGGCACTCCCGGTGAACGGATGGAAGCCGTAAAAATCATCCTGCATCAAGAGCTTTGGCCTTCCCCGGCCGACGATCACCTTGATCACGTTGACGGTGATCCCTCCCAGCGCCACGGCCGCGAAGAGGAAGACCAGCGCCCAGGCGCTCCAGCCCAGCAGAGCCGCGAGCCGGCTATGGCGCAGGCGGCGGCGGGCGGCGAACAGGCACGGAATTGTGACGCCCAAAGCGATAAGCCACCATTTGCTTTCGCCGCTTAGCGTCAACACCCGGAAAATGTCGACAATCCCGTCGTCGACCGACCGCAACACCGTCGACAGCCCCCGGTCCGGCCCCAGCATCAGAAGTATGATCACCGTCAGCGCCGCCAGCGCTCCGCGGCGGCCGGGGCTGGCAAGGCAGGTGGCCCATGCGCTCATCACGGCACCATCAGGGGCGTAGCGCGTAGAGGGTCAACGTTTGCGTTTTCCCTCGCGAGTAGTTGAAGCCGGTGAAGGTCCGCAGGTCGGCCAGCCTCGGCTGGGCCTGCCCCAACCCCTGCCGGAACGCCTCCTCCAGCCGCGACTCGACCAGGGCGAGTCCGCAGGCCGGATCACTCAGGAGGTGGCGCGCGGCGACCTCTCCGCTTCCGGAAAGCCTGGTGCCGGTGCCCACCAGGAAGACCAGGCTGGGCTCGGTGTAGCCGGCTGACGCCAGAACCGTGTCGCCGCAGGGCTTGCCGGCCTTCACGGCGTCGGCCACCTGCCGGCTGAGCCAGACCGGTTCCAGTTCCGGGAAGACCCGTTGGAAGGTCACACCGTAGAGCAGCAGCATCGTTGCCAGGGTGGCGGCGATCGCGGGCGTGATGCGTCCCCGACGCATCAGCCACAGACCACCGCAAAGGCCCGCGAGCCCCACCACCCCGGCCAGCGCCGCCAGCGGGTCGAAACGCCCGGCCGCCACCACCGGCAGCACCGCCACCGCGACCGGCAGGGCAAGCGCAAAGAGGGCTGCCGGCACCAAAGCGCCCACCCACAGCCGGCGCCGGGGCGTTTCCGCCGTCCCGGTGGCACCGCCAAGCAGCGCCGCCGCGATCAGCATTGCGATGGCGGGAAAGGTGGGCAGAACGTAGTGGGGCAGTTTGGTCGGCACCGCCTCGAACATGATCCAGGTCGGCACGATCCAGGCAACGCAGAACCGGACCGCCGCCTCGTGCCGGTTGGCCCACACCCAAGGGGCGGCCAGCACGGCCAGGAACGCCCAGGGCGCGAAGGTCAGCCAGAAACTCAGGATATAGAAGCCCGGCGGCTGACCGTGGGATTCCTGCCCGCCGGCCACCTTGCCCAACATGTCATGGCCGACAGCTTCGACAAAGAAGGCGCCGTTGGTGGCAATGGCGATCAGAATCAGCCAAGGGGCGGCAATCGCGGCGACGATCGCCACGCCCTTCAACGGACGAAGCCGCCTTGCCCAGGCCATGCGCCGGTCGAACGCCCACAGGGCGAGCAACGTCAGCCCCGACACCATCGGCACGATCGGCCCCTTGATCAGCACGCCGATGCCTTGGGCGGTCCAGAAAATCAGCCACAGCGCCCGGCCGGGGGCTTCCGAGCGGTCGCGCTCCATGTAGAGCCGCGCCAATGCCGCCTGTGCCCCCATGATGACGGCCAGCAATACCGCGTCCGTCTTGGCCATGCGCGCCTCGACACCGAGCAGCACCGTCCCGGCGAGCATCAAGGCGGCCAGGAATCCGGCTTCAGCGCCGAACAGCGCCGACCCCGCCCAGGCGGTCAGCAGCACCGCCAGTGTCGCGCCGACCCAGGAGGGCACGCGGTAGGCCCAGATGGCGCTGAGGTCGTCGGGGCTGAGAAGCCCAACGCTGGCCGCCTGCAACCAATAGATTCCCACCGGCTTCTTGTTGCGGGCCTCGTTCTGGAAGCGGATGGAAACGAAATCACCGCTCTCCAGCATCTGATGCGACGCCTGGGCAAAACGGGCCTCGTCGCGGTCGACGGGCGGAAGGTCGAACTGTCCCGGCAGATAGAGCCCGAGACACAGCACCAGGAGCAACGCATAGCGCAACACGCCGGCGACGCTTGAAGTCGATTGGGGGCGGGACAGGGCGGCTTCGGTCACGACGGCGCCGTCTCCCGATCCGCCACCTCCGCCCCGGCGGCGCGGCGAGATTTCTCCTGCCAGATCAGCACGATGTTGCGGATGTAGATGATCAGGCCAAGGCCCTGGCCGAAAATGTACACCGGGTCCATCCGATAGATCGAATAGGCCAGAAGGCTGACTCCGCCCCCCAGGCTGAAGTACCAGAACACCTCCGGCACGACGCTACGCTTGACCTGCTCGCTTCTGATCCATTGATAGACGAAGCGCATCATGAACAAGAACTGCGCGAAAAATCCGACGAAGATCCACACCAACTCCGTCGTGCTGGTCGAAAGCCACCACTGTTGCAGTTTGCCGAGCCACATCATCGATAAGGTCACGGCCTTTCCGCCGTCATTGCCAAGGTCGGGGAAGAGAGCGCAGGCCGTCAGGCCCGCTCTTCGCTCGCGGGTGTTGCCGGCGGGGTGCGGCGCTTGAGCCAATACACACCAAGCAGATCGACCACGCCGATGAGCCCCCGCCGCAGGTTGCCGTATTTGGATACGCCGCGCTCGCGGGAACGGTGGTTGACCGGCCGGTACGCGACCTCGTATCCCCGGATTTTAAACAGCGCCGGCAGAAAGCGGTGCATGGCCCCGAAATAAGGCAGCTCCAGGAAAACGTCTCGTCGGAAGAGCTTCAGGCCGCACCCCGAATCCACGCAGCCGTCCTGGAGCATGGACTGCCGGACCTTGTTGGCGAAACGCGAGGCGAGCCGCTTCGAGAGAGTATCGTTGCGCCTGATGCGCAGGCCGCCCACCAGCGCCGGGCCTGCCCCTTCCTTTCCCCAGGCAATGTCCAGCAGGTTGGGGATATCGGCGGGATCATTCTGGCCGTCACCGTCCAGCGTAACGACCCAGACTCCGCGCGCCGCCTTGACGCCGGTCCGCACCGCCGCGCTCTGACCCGACCGCCGGGCATGGCGGATCAGGCGCACGCCCGAATCATCGCCGAGCCTGGATAAAAGGCGCTCGACAGTATCGTCGGTGGAGCCGTCATCCACAAAGATGACCTCAAAGGGGCGGCATGATTCCAACGCCCGCAGAACCTCGTCGAGCAACGGCAGGACATTGTCCGCTTCGTTCAGGACGGGGATCACCGCGGACAGCCGTACGCCCTCCTTGTCGGCGGGGACGGCGGAGACGTCAACCGTCTGCTCGGCCGGAAAACTGTTCAAATCCGTAAGACCCCTAACGCTTGGCGCGACGCAAAATACCGCCCTCTCCGGCGGAACGGTAGCCGAAAAACGGCCAGGGTGCGCGCGAAAGTCAGGTGATGGCTCCGGCGTGCTCGCGTGCGGCATCAGCAAGCTTCGACGTCACCCGCGCCACCACGCCGCCCCAATCGCCCGGAATGGTTTGCCGGAAGAGGCGCATCGTCGGATACCAGGGAGTGTCGTCGCTCCCGACCGCCCACCGCCAGTCGGGAGCGAACGGCAGAAGGAGCCACGTCGGCCGTCCCAGTGCGCCGGCAAGATGCGCCACCGCCGTATCGACCGTGATCACGAGGTCAAGCGCCGCCAATGCGGCCGCGGTTTCCCCCAGATCCTTGAGGTCCGGGGAGAGATCCGTGACCACCCCGGCCAGTCCGGCAGCGGCGATTTCCTCGGCCCGTTCTCCCACTTGCAGGGAATAAAAAGCAACATGGGATGCCTCAAAGAGGGGGCACAGGGCGTCGAGAGCCACCGAACGGCTCTTGTCGTCACGATGGTCGGGGTTGCCTCCCCATACCAGGCCGACCTTGAACCGGGAGCCGCCAGCCGAGAGCCTGCGCCGCCACCGCTCATGGGCATCGGGAGCGGCGCGCAAGTAGGGGGCGGGGGACGGTGATGGGTCGAACGCCCCCCCCAGGAGGGTGGGGACCGTCATGAAGGGGCAATGGACGTCGAAAGGCGGCAACGGGCCATCGGTGTCGACGATAGCGGCCACCTCACCCAAGGACGCCAGCGCGGGCAGCAGTTCACCCGGGGCTTGGACGATCACATTCTTCGCCCGTCCGGCGACCAGCGGAACAAAACGGGCGAATTGAATGGTGTCCCCCAAGCCCTGCTCCGCATGAAGCAGGATGGTCTTGCCGGCAAGTTCGCCGCCATCCCATTGTGCCGCGTCGAAGGCACGCGGCTTGGTCGGCCAATCCGGAATCCGCCAGCGCCACTCGTAATGTGGCCAAGCCTCCTCCAGCTTTCCCAGAAGGGCCTGCACCATGGCAAGGCCGACATGAGCCTCGGCATAATCAGGGCGCAGTTGGACGGCCCTGCGGTAGTGGGCTTCCGCCGCCTCCAGTTCACCGCGAACACGCAACGCCAGCCCCAGATTGAGGTGGGCCGGCGCCAAACCGGGCGCGAGGGCGACGGCGGCCCGGTAGTGCGCCAAGGCATCATCCCGACGCTCCAGGGCCTGGAGCGTGTGCCCCAGGTTCATGTGCGCCTCGGCGTAGGCCGGGGCGATCTCCAGAGCCGCCCTGTAACGGGCGAGAGCCTCATCGAACCGCTCCTCGGCCTGCAGCGCATTGCCGATGTTCATGTGCGCCATGGCCAAATGCGGGTTGAGGGCCAGAGCCTCCTCGAAGGAGGTCACGGCCGCCTCCGTTTCCCCAAGTTCCAGGAGCGCGCCGCCCAAATTCAGGTGGGCCTTGGCATAATCGGGGCGCAAGCCCACCGCGCGCCGGTAAAGAGCGGTCGCGGCCTCGAAATCCCCTTGGGCGAACAGGGCGTTGCCCAGATTGAAGTGGGCCTCGGCACAATTAGGGTCGACGTGCAGAGCCTTTTCAAAGCAGGCCATGGCGTCGCCGACGCGTCCCTCGCTCTGGCGCACATTACCCAGGTTCACCAGGGCCAGGACATGGTTGGGTCGTATCCGCAACGCCCGTAAATAGGCCGCGGCCGCCTCGTTGAGCTGGTCAAGCGCCTGTAAGGCGGCGCCTAAACTGACGAGCGCGTCAACTTGATCGGGCTTGATTTGAAGCGTCAAAACCAGGCTTTCCGCCGCCGCCGCCGGCTCATTCGCCAGCAGCAACGCAACGCCCAGGTTGAGATGCACCGCCGCCGCTCCGGGAGTGATCGAGGCGGCCCGCCGATAACTCTCGATGGCCTCGACAATCTGGCCTTTGGCCTGATAGGCCGATCCAAGGTTATTCCATGCCTCGGGTGAGTGGGGCTTGATCGCCAGCGCTTGCTCGTAAATCTCGATCGCCTCGTCCAGGCGTCCCTGCCGCCGTACGGCCGAGCCCAGATTATTGAGAGCATCAAGGTGATACGGCTCAACCTCAAGGATTTGACGATAGCACCCTTCGGCATCGCTCAGCCGGCCGGCTCGGTGATGGTGCAGAGCCAGCCCGAACGCTTCCTCAAGGGTTACGTCCAATCCGTCATGCTGACTGAGCTTTTTTAGGGTTCGGTGAAAGTGTCTGTTCATCCCATTACCCAATGCCACCGGCTTGTGAAGTCCGCGCGGAGCCCCAAACCGGTTCCAACCGATTGCCAGACAGGACCTGGCGCTGATCCTTACCAAATCTTGTGCCCAAGAAGCCGGCCAACCGCAATCGATCATTTATGAGCCACGCCCAACCCGGTCCACGCCATTGCCTTCAGTGCCACACCTCGGCAGTCGAGGTCCGCGCGAGGTCCGCGTGTTTCGCGGGGCCAACACGGCCGCACCCTCTTCGGTTGAGAAAAGATATATTATCTCTCTTATGTATTGAGCGCAGGCGATTCGTTCGCTTGGTGGCATTACTCCCATCCGGATATTCCGGTTTGGCATCGCGAATCACCGCTCATGGAGCGCATTTAGATAGTCGGCGCATACTCCTCAAAACTTGTCGCGCTTTTAAAAATGGCCCTGGCCTGGCAGCCGCATCCGGCAAAAGGGCAGCCGCCAGGCGTGAGGACAGATGCGGATCAGGTTGAAATTCCATGGGAACTGTGAGTAAATGCGGCGAGTTAGCTTACCCCTGATGGTTTCTGGCTCCTCGCCCTTCGCATAAAATGGCTTTCAAGGCAGGATTTGGCATTGACGGCGAAAGTTGCGCTGGTAATTTATCGGCCAATTACCGATATTGTTCACCACAACAATATTGCCGACAGCCAGCCATCCGCCAAAGTTGACAGCCCCCATCGAAGGTGCTGGTGCTTGTCTGTGGGGAAGAGCAAAGCAACCGGACATGAATCAACAATCCCTGTGGCAACCGAGCGATATCATGAGCGCAGAGACCGGCACTGAACCGGATGCGCCGAAAAAAAGGGGGCGCATTCCCCAGTCGGCGTGGCCGGGCATTCTGGAACGCTATCGGGCTGGTCAAACCCTCTCGGCCATCGCCCGTGAGTTCGACTGTACCCCGAGCGCCATTTCGTACATCGTGCGAAAGGCCGAGGCGGTGGGGTCCGATATGACTGTGGCGGAAGTAAAAGAGGAAACGGGCTCCGTCCCGACCGAGGCAAGCCGCCCCGTGCCTCCCGCGGAGGCCAAGCCCCCGCAACCAGAAGCCGCGCCTTCCGAACCGCCTGCCGCCAGTTCTGTGGCTGTAGAGCCACGCACGCCGGAGACGCGGGTCAGACTAACCCGCCCTGCCGAACCGTCGCGTGAAAGGATCGGCCCGGCAAAGCCGGCAATGCCATCCGCGGCACCGCCGGCCGCCGAAC
>DASPMK010000249.1:0-11425 GCA_035627075.1 Azospirillaceae bacterium | reverse complement strand
GCCGCGCGCCCGTTCGCGCACCAGAAGTTCCACCGGATAGGCGACCAGTTCCAGCCGGCGGCTGCGGTCGCGGGCATCGAACACCAGGGGATGGCCGACCAAAAGCGCCAGAGCCCGGTCGACGTCCAGCGCGAAGACATCGTCGTACCATGTGTTCGACTTGCAAATGGCGCGCAACGCCCGGCGGTCGTGATCGGTGAGGTAGTCGAGCCGGGGGTCCTTTTCGTAAAGCCGCTTCAACGCCACCGTCCGGCCCGGGGTCCAGCCGTCCTTGCTCTTGGCCGACTGCTCCAGAACCTCGACCGACGGGATTTCGAGATCGACGAGCCACACCAGCCGCTTGGCCTTGGGCGCGGCCGGTCCGGCGGTGCGGTCGGAGGAGCCGGCGAGGAAGACGTCAAGATTCTCCAGCACCCGCTCCCACGGCTCGCGGATGGCGACGATTTCGGTAAAGCGGATGACCGGCTCGCGCGACGGCGCGTTCAGCCAGCTCTCGTAAGGGGCGGGGTCGTCGGCCACCCGCGCCAGCACCTCGGCCAGGATGCCGGCGGCCAGCGGCGCGGTTTCGGCGAATTCGGCGAAGCGGGCCGCCGTGTCCGGGCGATGCTGGAGGGCGAAACCGGCATCGACCGCCAGTTCGGCCAGCGCCAGCAGCGCCACCGTCAGGGGGGCGGACGGCCGGGCCCGGCGCAGCGCCTCCAATTGCTGGCGCAAGGTCGCGGAGTCCTGGCCCCGCACCAGTTGCCGCAGGAGATGGATGGCGGCATGCGCGACCGCCAGAGGCCGGTCCTCCTCCAAGGTCAGTTCCAGGGCCTTGTCGATGTCGCCGCCCAGGCGGGCGTCGTCGGCCTTGAGCAGGGCCAGAAGGAAGAACAGCGCCTCCGGGTCGGCCAGGAACAGCTTGCGCCGGCCTTCCTCCTTGCGCAGAAGCTTGAGGGCGCCCTGAAAGCCGGTCAGCGCCGCCGCGGTGTCGCCGCCCAGGAAATCCAGGGCGGCGGACAGGGCGGCACGCGTCGACTCGCGCAGCTCCGCCGCCGCCGCCAACGTTCGCCGCGCCTGGATCAGGCGCCCGCCCATGATGTCCCAGAGAGCGGTCAGCCACTGGAAACCGGAAGCTTCCACCCCGTCCATGGAGCGGCGTGCGATGCCCATCAGCGCCGGCAGGTTGGGCTCGGCGATGCCGGTGTTGAGAAAGACCGGAAGCTTGACCGACAGGATGGCATAGCGGATCGGCTCGGCCCGGCTCGCCAGCCAGGTTTCGTTCACCGGAGTGCCGATGAACAGCCGGTCCAGGATGTCGGCCTCAAAGCGCGGGTCGTGGCTTTCGGCGTAGCGGGTCAGCCGCCGGAGGAACTCCGCCCCGTCGTTGGCGTACAGCGCCAGCCGCAGGCGGCGCGCTGTTTCGGTGAACACGGAGCGGTTATAGGAAACGTATTGATAACGGTCGGCATCGGGAAACGCCTGCCGCACCGCGGCTTCCAGCTTCGACGCGGCAGGGCTGGCCATCGCCTCGACCGCCAACGGGTGCAGCAGGGCGGGCGGGCAGTCCAGTCCCTCAAGCAGCAGGCCCTGGCGGCGCAAATCCTCCAGAACGGGATTGAGTGTCTTGGTTGCCCAGGCCAGATCGCCGGGGCCGCGCAGCCCGGCCTGTTGCGCGATGGCGAGGAACGCCGTCTTGCCGACCTCCGGCCCGACCAGCCCCTTGAGCTGCAAAATGGACCGGGGCACGGCGTCCAGGCGCCGATATCGCTCCCACAGTTCCGTTCCGTGCTTGCGGGTTGCCGCTTGCTCCATGGCAAGTGCCTGAATCCAGTTCACCGCGGTTGACCTTCTCCGGGTGTGACGAGAACAGGCTTTCTATCACATCGGGCCGCTCAAGCCTCCTCTCCTTGTCCGCCCTGGAAACCTGCGATCATCCATCGCGGAGGCTCGGGCCGAGGAGGATGGGGCGACGGGCAGCGTCCGCAACCACCACCAACAGAGCCAAAGGAAGAACCGGCGCGCCGCGGCAGCCCTCCTCTCGGCATCATAATGAACAGGCCGCCGCTTGCGTTTTGGCCTCACGCATGACCAAAGAAACCAAGGCGCCGATGAAAAGCGCCATGCAGACCAGCAGGACGCATCCGGTCCACCCGGCGGACTTCCAGGCGAATCCGGGCAAGACCGCTCCCAGGCTGCCGCCGATGTAGAAGCAGGAGACATAAAGGCCCGCCGCCGCCCCCTGGCTTGTTCGCGCGGTTCGGCCGACATAGCCCAGCGCCAGGGACTGGCACAGGAAAATGCCGGTGATGAAGATGGCAATCCCAGCCATGATGCCGGCGATGTGCGGAACCAGAAGAGCGATTTGTCCGGTCGCGCAGATGGTCAGCGCACCGAGGAGGGCGCCACGGGTGCCGAAACGGCGCAGCAGGCGACCGTTGAGTGGGACGATTGCGGCGCCGATCGGATAGACCAGGAAAACTAGGCCAATACCCGCCGGAGACAGGCTGAAGGGCGGTTCGGCCAAGTGGAATCCGACGTAAGAGAGGGTCCCGGTCATGGAAAAGAGGACCGTGGCTCCGAACAGGCCGGCGGCGCATATCCGGATGTTGCGGAGGTGTCCGAACATGGCGACGATGTGGGTCGCCAGCCCGTTGTCGGGGTGTGGCTCGTCGGCCGGCAGCCAGCGCCAGACGACCGGTGCGCACAGGGTGGACACCAGGGCGAGGGCGGCAAACCCACCCTGCCAGCCGAAAGCTTCCGCCGCGAGGCCCGCGATGAAGCGGCCGGCGAAACCGCCCATGGCGGAACCGGCGACGAAAAGGCCCATGACAGAGGCGGCGGTCGCCCCGCGCCATCGGCCGGTCACATAGGCGACGGCACCGGTAAAGAGCGCCGGTAAGACCATGCCTTGGAGGAAGCGGACAGCCAGGAGTTGTGACAGGTCGGTGCAGAAGGTGAGCAGGAGGGTAAGCGGGGCCAACAGCGCGATGGCCGCAAGCATGGCGCGTTTACGGCCGAAGCGATCCGTCAGAGGGCCGGCGACGGGGGCGGCGATGGCGACGGCGAGGGTGGTGGCCCCGATCACTGAGCCGGCCGCAACTGGCGTGGCATCCAGAGTGGCCGCCATCTGAGGGAGAACCGACTGCGGCGCGTACAAGGGCAGGAACGCGGCAAAGCCGACGAGGAAGACGGCAATTCTCTCCTCAAGTGGCACGGCGCCGACGGCCGGATCGGCTCCCGATACGACCTTCGGTGTGTCGGCCGCAACCGGCACGGTTTCATCGTCAACTTCACTCGTCATTGTCGAGCTCGAAGGTTTTGCTGGGAACCTCGGCTTCCTCGAGAGGAACTCCGAAGGCTTCGACCATGCCGGCCGGGCCGCGCAGCCGGAGAGTCGCGTTGATGCCCTCGGAAACTTTCCAGTAGATGTTATGCAGGCGCACGCTGGCTTTACGGTCGATCACCGCCTCGATCAGGCAGGGGCCGGGGGTGTTCATGGCCTCCTTAAGGGCGGTGCAGAAGTCGGGCAGTTCCGTAGCGCGCCAGTGGCGCCAACCGCTGGCCCGCGCGGCCAGGCCGATGTCGATCGGTGGCGGGCACAGGAAGTCGTTGTACTCGGGCGCACGGGCGGTCGGCAGATAGTCGAAGATGGCGCCCCCGCCGTTGTTGAGCACGACGAGGACAATATCGAGGTTCCCCGCCCACTGCAGGCTGCCCACGTCGTGGGAAAAGGCCATGTCGCCAATCATTGCCACAGTGGTGGTGGGATGTTGGGTGGCTGCAATGCCCAGGATGGTGGCGATGCCACCATCGATTCCGTTGGTGCCGCGGTTGGCCAGCAGACGCAGCCGTTTGGAGGAGGTGCCGGAGAAGCTGTCGATGTCGCGCACGCTCATCGAGTTGCCGGAGAAGACTATGGCGCCCTCCGGCGCGGCCTCGATAAGCTGCCGGACAATGGCGGCTTCCCAAAGCGTTTTATCCAGGGCCGTGGTGGACAGGGAGTCGATATACCGTTCGCAGGCGGCGAAGGACTCGAGCCAGCCGGCCGGCGCTGGCTTGAGGTTTCCGCGCGCCGTCAGGCCGCGGCAAAAGGATGCCGGGTTGGAGCGCAGCAAGCCGGTGGCGCACACCAGGGGATCGGGCCAGCGGACGGTGGAGTCGACGGCGATGTAGGGCTTGGCGTGGGAGTGCTGAAGCCAGGTAAGCACCGGCTTGGAGGTGGGAGGGCCGCCGAAACTGAGAACCCATTCCGGCCGATGAGTGTCGGCGAAGGCGGACGCGCGCAGGAAGCTGTCGGCCCGCGCGAGGATGTGGCCATCGGGCGGGCAGCCGAAGCGCAGGTTGCTCAACGGGTCGCAGATGACCGGGCATGCGATGGTCCGGGCCAGTTCGTAGATCGCGGTGGAAAAGCCATCGTGGTCGTCGATCTCCGTCGCGCCGCAGATGATTGCGCCGGGCCGCCCGGAAATCGCCTCGGCGACGCTCATGATATCCTCAAGCTGAGGACGAACAAACGATTGCGCGATCTTCGGTGGCTTTGGGATCGGCGGCTTGTCCCGCCCCGGCGGAAAGAGCGGGTCGCGGAACGGCATGTTGACGTGAACCGGTCCCGGCGCGGGCCACAGGCTCTGCTCGTAGATTCGTGAGGCCAGGGACATCAGGGAATCGATGCTGCCGTCGGGCAGGGGCAGATGGTGCGAAGCCCGGATATGGCGGCCGAACACATGGATCTGGTCGATCGCCTGGGCGGAGCAACGGTCCTGATTCTCCGGCGCCCGATCGGCGGTCAACAGAATAAGGGATGTCAGCCCGGCGGAGCTTTCCATGACCGCCGGATACCAGTGCCCGGTCGCTGATCCCGACGTGCAGATGAGGATCGTCGGCCTTTTGGTGGCCCGGGCTATCCCCAGTGCGTAAAAGGCGGCAGTCCGTTCATCAATGATGACGGTGACCTTGAGGCTCGGATTGGCCCGGCAGGCCAGGGACAAGGGGACCATCTGGGCGCCCGGAGACATCACGGCGTGCGTGGCCCCGGCCGCGACCAGCGAGTCGATCAGGACGGTGGCCCATTGAAAGTTGAGTTGGGCATCTGCCTGAATGAGGCCGCGGAAGGTGGTGTTATCGACTTCGGCGGATGATGAAGCCTTGGCGGGCAGAGGGCTGGAGCTGTCTGACGGCATCGCGTTCCGAGCACCACTGTCGTTGGTCGTGCAAATTTTGCCCGTCACGTTCTTCTCCTTGATATGCCGGAACCACGACCTCCAGGGGTCTTATGCGCACCTTTCGCTACCTGCCAGCATACATAATTATGCTTAGCATCCTAGGCGTTGCGCTAATGTTATAATACACCCTCATTAGGCAATATAACAGGGTATTCGTTACACCTCTGAGCGGAAATTATTCATGCATCTGCATGCAGGCATGCTTGTCTGACAAAAGATAAGTCTCATTGCGGCAATTAAACAATTGTATTCGCCATAGGGGTGATGATGGACAATTTCGTGAGTATGTTTTCGTATAGGGAGGCGACAATTTGTATAATAATTAAATACGCTTAAGTCACGTCACTTGATCTCTTGCATAACATTTGTATGCAATTACATGCGTTTTTTAAAATGAAAAGCATTACAAAAAAAGGATTTCTCGGTATGTGTTAAAATTTACCGTACAGAGCAAACCGCATCGGCTGCCGTGATTGATTATTAGTGAAGGCAACGCACAGTTATCGGCGCTATGGTCACCGATCAACAATGATGTATTGCGCAGTCATGTCGCACTATATGAAGAAAAATTAGAATAAAACAAATGCTATGGCTCCTCTTTCATAAGGAGGAAACCCGGACATGGTCTACATATAATTAGAAAACTAACTATGAATCCCTCACGTAGTAATCTAACGGACTCACGTTAATGAGTCATAAAGGGAAAAGTTATATTGCACACCTACCTCATGTCGTGATAACGAAACAACTTGATGGAAAATCGATGCCGTCTATCCGCCGAATACAACCCGATTCATGCTTGCGGCAAGACGGCGGGAAGGGATGACAAGGAACAATGTGCTTGGGATCGTTGCGTTGGCCGACCTCCTCGGAAGCTGCTAATGCCGTAGCCTGCCTAAAGAAGCCTCGAGCCATGCCCGACCCCTTCTTGTCCAACCGCTTCCCGGTGCGTGTAGAGGGACTTGTTTGCCCTTCCCGGCATTGGTCGACGCGAGAGCTTCATTCACAAAAGAGACATCGGAGGAAAAGACCCCATGCGTTTTTTACTTAAGTCCATCACCGGAGTCGCCATTTTCGTCGCCATGTCGTCGGCCGCTCAAGCCGACCCCTTGCGCGTGGCTGTCATCGAAAGCCTCTCCGGGCCCCAGGCGTCAACCGGCCGGCCCTATCTGATCGCCGCCCACTATGTACTTGATGCACTGAATGCCCAGGGTGGCTTCAACGGCGAGAAGATCGTCGTTACCGAGTACAATTCGGGTGGTAAGCCGGCTGGCGCGTCCGAAAAGTTTCAGCAGGCCGCCACCGATGGCGTTCACGTTGTGATCCAGGGCTCCTCCTCGGCCATCGCCGCGCAGTTGTCGGACGATATCCGTCAGTACAACCTGAGCAATCCGGGCAAGGAGGTTCTCTACCTTAACGTCGGTGCCGAAGCCTTGGAGTTGACGGGCGAAAAGTGCCATTTCCACAGCTTCCGCTTCACCACCACCGCTCCGATGCGCGTCAGTGCCTTGGTCAAGGTGATGAAAGACGAAGGTGCCCTGGGGAAGCGCGTCTACTCCATCAACCAGAACTATTCCTGGGGCAAGGATATGGAGATGGCCATCAAAGCCAACGCCGAGCGCGGTGGCTATGAGACAGTGGAAGCCGTCCTGCACGACGTGACCCGCATCCAGGACTTCTCGCCTTATGTCACGAAGATCCAGGCCGCCAGCCCCGACACCGTGCTGACGGGCAACTGGTCGAACGACCTTCTGCTGCTCATGAAGGCCGTCGGCGACGCCGGTCTCAAGACGCGCTTCGGCACCACTTTCCTTGACCAGGTGGGCAACATCAGCAATGCCGGCGAGCAGGCGTTGGGGCACTACGTGGCCCATCCCTACAACATCGAACTGACCGATGGGACTTTCGCCAAGGATTACAAGAAGGCCACCGGCCACCTGCCGGTCTATGTCGAGCCGAACGCCGTCAATGCCCTGAAAGTGTTTACCTCGGCGCTGACGTCGGTCAACGCCGGCGGCGGCCCCATCAACACTAATCAGATCGCGCTGGCGCTGGAGAGTGCCTCGTACCAGACCGAGATCGGCGCCATGACCATCCGCAAGGAAGATCATCAGGCGTTCATGCCGGTCGTGGTGTCCCGAGTCGCGAAAGACGTGAAATACCCGGTCGACGGCACGGACATGGGCTTCAAGCCTGTGAAGGTGGTTGCGTCCGAGGATGTGATGTATCCGGTCCAAGACAGCTGTAAGATGCAGCGTCCGTAACCGGAATAGCGGCGAGGCCAGCTTTGGGGTCTCGCCGCAGTTCTCGATGGAAATCACTATTACCAGACCGGCATTGCCCGAGTCGGCGTGGAAGAGGAAAAGCGGATATGGTGGGCCGATTTCTTAGCGGCGCAAGAAGCCTGACGGGGAAGCTCATTATCTTGGCGGTTGCCATGCTGGCGATTATTTTCGCAGGTGGCATCTCCATGCTGTCGACTTTCAGCAATGCTGTTATCAGCGATCTGGCCCTGCGCCACAGCAGTGAAGTCGGTGAGCACCATGCCGAGCAAATCAAAGGCGAGTTGAATCGCGCGATGGCGACCGTGGAAGCTCTGGCCCACGCGTTCGGCATGATGCGGCGCAGTTGGGTGACGGACCGGACGGCTTATAACGACGTCATGCGCGCCATGTTCGAAGGCAATCCCGAATTTTTCAGCCTTTGGGCCGGATTTGAGCCGAACGCCATCGACCCTGATGCCGACCACGAGGACGACATCGGCTGCAACGAGAAGGGGCGCTTCCTGCCGCAGTGGTACCGGGAAGACAAGCAAAACAAGTTGCGCGCCTTCGAGGAGCCTCAGGAAACGGGTCCGGGCGCCGAGTTCTATTTCCGTGCCAAGGCGTCCCGCAAGCCGGTGGTTACTGAGCCTTACAGCTACAAAATCGGTGAACAGACGGTACTCGTCGTGTCGTTGGTGGCACCAGTGATCGTGGATCGCCGGGTAATCGGTGTCGTCGCTCTCAGCTTGCCGCTTGACCGCATTTCCGGGAGCCTTGACAACGTTCGTCCGCTGGAAACGGGAAGGATTTCCCTCATCTCCCATCAAGGGGCGTGGGCAGGGTTCCGGGACCGCGATGCTTTGGGCAAGCCGGTGGCCGAATTCGATCCGCAGCTCGCCCCCATCGCGGAGAAAATCAAGGACGGTCAGCACCTTGAGTTCCATACCGAGGAGCCGTCCTCCGGCAGCCGTGCCCAGAACTTCCTTATCCCCATCAGCATCGGGGCGACCGGCACGCCCTGGGGCATGCTGACCACCATTCCTCTCGACAAGGTCAATGAACCCTCCCTCATGCTTCAGAGCTGGACACTGGCGGGAGGGGTGGTGACGCTCTTCATTCTGACCGGCGTCCTGAGCATTGTCGGCCTGATCGTCGTCCGGCGCCCTATCGCCAGCACGGTGGTGGCCATCGAGCAGCTCGCCACCGGCAACTATACTGCGGAGATCGCTGGGACGGAGCGGAGGGACGAGATCGGCCAAGTCAACCGGGCGCTCCAGGTTTTCCAGAAAAGTCTCGCCCACGTCACCGAACTGGAGCAGGAAAAACGCCATCAGGAGGAGCGGACGGCCGTCCTTCGCCGGCAGGAAATGGAGCGGCTCGCCGACGCCTTCGAGGCGGCCTTGTCCGGCATTGCCGCAGCGGTTTCATCGGGAGCGGGCGAGCTGGAAGCCAGCGCTTGCTCCCTCACCGGCATCGCGGAGGAAACCAGCCGGCAATGCATGACGGTCGCAGCAGCCTCCGAGCAGGCCACGACCAACGTGCGGACCGTGGCCTCGGCCGCCGACGGCCTGGTTACATCGATCAACGAGATCACCCGGCAGATCAACGTATCCGCGGAAACCGCCAGCGCCGCCGCCAATCAGGTCGAACACACCAATGGGACGGTTGAGGGGCTGGTCGCCGCTGCCCAGCGCATCGGCGATGTCACCGGCTTCATTCAGCAGATCGCCAGCCAGACCAACCTGTTGGCGCTGAACGCCACCATCGAGGCGGCGCGCGCTGGGGAAGCCGGCAAGGGCTTCGCCGTGGTGGCCCAGGAAGTGAAGAACCTCGCCAACCAGACGGCGAAGGCGACCGACGACATCCGGCTTCAGATCCAGCAGATGCAGGAGGCGACGTCGGAGGCTGTAGCGGCCATTCGCGATATCGGGCGGATGATCACCTCCATCAACGCGAACGTCCGAGCGGTGACCACGGCCGCTGATCAACAGGAGTCGGTCACATCGGAGATCTCGCGCAATATTCAGCAGGCTGCCGAGGGAACCCGTGATGTCACCGCCAATATCACCGGGGTGACGCAGGCGTCTGGCGAGACGGGGCGTATGGCCCAGGACGTGCTGCACGCCTCCCGGACCCTGGCCGAACAGGCGGAGCATCTGCGCAACGAGGTCCAAGCTTTCATCGATCGGATCCGCGCCGCGTAACGGCACTGCATGAAGACTGTCCAGAAAGGGCGCCGAATATTGGATGCGGCCACATGAGTGACCGCATCCTTTTCGGTTGTCCGGTGTTCACATGCCGCTACGGTTTTGGGGGCGTCACGGGATAACGATGACTTTTAAGCAAATGTCGTGTGGCCGCAGGCTTCCACGGCCGCCTATCCTCATCGGTTGAGCCGGTTATACCAATTTCAGAAAGTTCTGACCGCCGGTCAGAACTTTCTGACCCCTCAAACGCCGGGCGCGGCCATTCGGCCGCTTGGCTTCGCGCCCACGAGGGCGCGGGGCCGTGGTCGCGGCCCTATACCACGCAAGGCCGCGGTCGCGGCCCTATACCAAGTTCACAAGGGAGAACTTTCTGAACTTGGTATGACAGGGAATGCGTCATTACCCCGTGAGAGGGGCGGCGCTTGAATACTTCTCTGACCGGCCGCCCGTGTTACCCTTTCGCGCATTGCACAGCAATGTGCTGTCGCTGTGGCACCTTCAAGCCGATGACGCCACCACACGATCCCGCCCATCCGCCTTGGCCTGATAGAGAGCCGCATCGGCCTGCCGCAATGCCGTCTCAAGAGTATCCGGGCCGTCGCGCCACTCGGCCACGCCGATACTTGCCGTGACATGAACCGCTCCTTGTTCGAACGCCACAGGGGTAGCGGCAATTGCCAGCCGGATTCGCTCGGCCGTTGCCCGGGCCGTTTCACAATTGGCTTCCGGCAGCAGCACCACGAACTCCTCGCCGCCGTATCGGGCCAGGGTATCTGTGGTGCGAAGAGTGGTCCCGATACGCTCGACCACGGCTCGCAGCACGGCATCCCCCGCCGCGTGACCGCCGGTGTCATTGATGCGCTTGAAGTGATCCAGATCGATCAGCAGGAGGCTGACCGGGTGCCCCTGACGGCGAGCCCGCTGGAGTTCCGCCATGGCCCGATCCATGAAATGGCGGCGATTGCTGATGCCGGTCAACGGATCGAGCGTTGCCAGACGTTCCAGTTTGCCGTTGGCTTCCGCCAACTCGCGCGTGCGCTCGGCCACGCGGGCCTCCAACTGCTCGTTGGCTTCCTTGAGCTGCTCGTAAAGGGTGACGTTGCTGAAGCTGATCGCGATTTTCGAGGTGAAGACCTCCAGCAGCGTGCGGTCCATTTCTTCGAGTGGCTGGTTGTTGCGCACCCAGGCCGCCACTTCGTGACCATCGGGGACGGGGATGTAAAGGGCGGAAAACTCGGTGCCGAACACATTGTGGCGCTGGTTCAAAGTCTCAAGGATCGCCGCCATGATCTCGGGTTCGGGGAAATGCTGGTCGAGCGGCCGGTCGGCGAACGCGGCAAAGCGTCCTGCGCCGGCCAGCACGAAAACCTGATCGGCGTGCGCGCCTGCCCTGTCACCCCGCTGCGCGCAGAGGATGCCGTTGGGG
The DNA here is from genome assembly GCA_035627075.1 of Azospirillaceae bacterium. Classification (GTDB taxonomy): domain Bacteria; phylum Pseudomonadota; class Alphaproteobacteria; order Azospirillales; family Azospirillaceae; genus DASPMK01. The sequence continues at coordinate 324 of DASPMK010000249.1, read as the reverse complement.
CCGCTGCTCAGGAGCGCGCTGAGCTGGGTCAGCACACCGGCGGCGAACTGCTTCATTGACCGCAGTTCGAAAAGGTGTTCCGTGGACTCGATGATCTGACACAGCCCTCGGCGGTTCGTCTCCAGCGCGATGATGTCGTTGTAGGAACGTAGCGCGGCGATCACCGTGGTGAACAGCTTCTGCGTCGTCAGTTCGGTCTTCGCCTTGTAGTCGTTGATGTCGTATTCGACGATGACGTTTTCCTCCGGCGCCTGCCCCGGCTGGCCGGTGCGCAAGACGATGCGGACGGCGTGGTTGCCCAACTCTTCGCGGATGGTGCGCACC
>DASPMK010000248.1:0-4625 GCA_035627075.1 Azospirillaceae bacterium | reverse complement strand
CGTCGATCTGGGTCACCCATGGGCGGGAGGAGGCGTTGGTCCACTTTGCCCGCGCACGAGGGCTGGATGCCCGCGCCCTGGCGCTGGTCGGGCGGGAGGAGGACGCGGCGTGAAGCGTTTCGCCGCCCTGATGGACGCGCTGGCGTTCATGCCGTCGCGCACCGGCAAGATTCGGCTGCTGACGGACTATTTCGCCAACACCCCCGACCCCGACCGGGGCTGGGCGCTGGCCTTCCTGACCGGGTGTCTGGTGCTCCGCGAGACCAGGCCGGCGGTCCTGCGTGCCCTGGCGATGGAGCGGGTGGACCCGGTGCTGTTCAGCTGGTCCCACGACCATGTCGGCGACCTGGCTGAAACCGTGGCGCTGATTTGGCCGGAGCGGCCGGGGGGCAATCGCCCACCGGAGTTGGGGGAGGTGGTGGAGCGCCTTCGCGTGGCGCGGCGGACGGAGGTGCCGGGGTTGATCGAGGGCTGGCTCGACGCACTGGATGCCTCCGCGCGGTTCGCGCTGTTGAAGCTGATCAGCGGCGGCCTGCGGGCCGGCGTGTCGGCGCGGCTGGCCAAGACGGCATTGGCCGAGTGGGCCGGGCGCGATGTCAACGATATCGAGGAGGTGTGGCACGGCCTGACCCCGCCGTATCAGGATTTATTTGCCTGGGCCGAAGGTCGCGCCGGGCCGCCGGCGGCGGCGCATCAGGCCGGCTTTCGCCCGCTCATGCTCGCCAATCCCTTGGAGGAGGGCGAGTTGGGGCGGTTCGACCCGGCGGCGTTTTCGGCCGAATGGAAGTGGGACGGCATCCGGGTCCAGGCGGTGGCGCGCGGCGGCGAGCGGCGGCTTTATTCACGCACCGGCGACGATATTGGCGCCGCCTTCCCCGACGTGCTCGACGCATTGACCTTCGACGCGGTGCTGGATGGCGAACTTCTGGTGGTGCGCGATCACGCGGTGGCGCCGTTCAACGACCTGCAACAGCGGCTCAACCGCAAGACCGCCACGGCCAAGCTGGTGCGCGAGGCGCCGGCGCACATCCGGCTTTACGACATGCTGTTCGACGGCGGCCAAGACCTGCGGGCGCTGAGTTTCGCCGAGCGCCGTGCCCGGCTGGAGGCGTGGCATGGGCGCACCCGGCCGCCGCGCATGGACCTGTCGCCGCTGATTCCCTTCGCGACGTGGGGCGAGTTGAAGGCCCTTCGCGACGGCGTGCGGGAGAGCGGCATCGAGGGGGTGATGCTGAAACGCCGCGACAGCAGCTATGTCGCCGGGCGGCCGATGGGGCCGTGGTTCAAGTGGAAGCGCGGGGCGCTGACGCTCGATACCGTGCTCATGTACGCCCGGCCCGGTCATGGCAAACGCTCGTCGTATTATGCCGAGGTCACCTTCGGGGCGTGGCGGGGCGAGCAACTGGTGCCGGTGGGCAAGACCTGTTCCGGCTTCACCGATGAGGAGTTGGCCCAGTTGGATCGCTGGGTTCGCAGCAACACGGTAAACCGCTTCGGGCCGGTGCGCGAGGTGGTGCCGATGCTGGTGCTGGAGGTGGCGTTCGATAGCGTCCAGCGCTCCACCCGGCACAAGAGCGGGGTGGCGATGCGTTCTCCCCGCCTCGGCCGCATCCGCTGGGACAAGGCGGCGCACGAGGCGGATGCGGTGGAGACGCTGGAGCGGCTGATTGTCGAATGAAGGCGGGGGATGTGCCCCCGCCCCGGCCTTCGTCACGCCGCCTTGGACTGGCCGCCGGCCTGGATGGCCTTCTTGTTGATGTTGTTGACCGCCAGGTCATTGAGCAAGCGGTCGGTTTCCTTTTCTTCGTCCAGCGTTTGCTGCAACAGGTCGGCGACCTCCTGCAGGCCCATGGCCGCCGCAAAGGCGTGGACGGTGCCGTAGCTGGCGATCTCGTAGTGTTCCGCCTTCTGGGCGGCGCCGATCAGGGCGGCGTCCAGCATCTCCGGCGGCAGCCCCATTTCCATGATCTCGCGGGCTTCGTCGATCAGCCCTTCCATCGCTTCGCAGCGCTTGCCGCGGGTTCGGGTATCCAGCTTCTCGAACACCTGTTCCAGGCGTTCGATCTGGCCGCGGGTCTGCTCGCGGTGGGTTTCAAAGCACTGGCGAAGCTCGTCGGACAACGATGCCTTGGCCAGCTTGGGCAGGGCTTTCTCCATCTGCTTTTCGGCGTGGTAGATGTCGCGAAGTTCCTCGATGAGGAGGTCTTGCATGTTCTTGAAGGCCATGGTTGGTCATCTCCCTAGAAACTGGCCTGGGTGCCCCGACCAACAGAAGGCCCCCGGATCGGTTCCCGCCGGGGGGCCTCACGCCGGGTGGGTTTCTCCCAGTTGGAACAGGCTGCGCGTCGCCCCGCCGATGCCCATGACCAGCGCCAGGAAGATCACCGCACCTCCCGCCACCGGCAGCCATCCCAACAGCAACAGCACCGCCAGCGCCAAGGCGAAGGGAGCCAGCCGGCGGGTGCGCCCGCCACGGGCAAGGCGTGGCCACTGGATCGTCACCCAGCCGCCCAGCGCGAAGGCGGTCACCACCAGCCCCAGCAGCATGGCCAGGAAGTACATCAGCCATCCGGCGAAGGCCAACGGCAGGCCGAGGATGGTGACCATCAGCAGGACCAGCGCCACCGGCCCCGCCACCAGCACGGCAAAGCCCAGCGCCAGACTGGACCACGGGTGCGCCCGCACCACCCGGCCGGCTTCGCGGGTATAGTCGGGAAAGACGGACTGAAGCACTCCACCCAGCATCAAAAGGCCCAGGAAGGCCAGTAATGTGGCGCCGCCGCCCACGACGCCGGGATTGATGGTAGGGGGCGAGGGCACGTCGGCGGGCAGATGCTGCACCCCACCCGCCACCGTCGCCCCCGCCGCCACGCGGGGCGGTTCCGGGCCGCGATGGATCACCCGGCCGCCGATATGGGCGCCGGGACCGATCTCCAGGTCGCCCGCCGTGGCGTCCAGATCGCCGTCGATGCTGCCCAGCACCAGCAAATGGCCGGCGCCGACGCGGGCGGTGCCGCCCACCCTGCCGGCGATTTCCACCGATCCGGCCATGACCGACACATCGTCGGTTACCTGGGCGGTGCGGCCGAATTGCACCCGGCCACCGATCGCCACCACCTTGCCGGCCACCGGCCCATCGAGGGAAACCCAGCCGCCCGCGACAATCATGTGGCCGCCGATCCGGCCGCTTGCCGCCAGCCGCCCCCCGGCGGCGATCAGGTCGCCGGTGGTGGAGCCGCCAAAGGTCAGCTCGCCGGCTCCGGCGATGGCATCTCCGGTGATGCTCGCGTCCACCACGACCCGGCCGCCGAAAGTGTAGAGGTCGTCCGGCACCGTTCCCTGGCGCACGACGGTGCCGGCGGCGGCAGGGCCATTCTCCGCTGCCGGCTGCGCTGAACTGCCGCACACCGTAGAGAGCAGGACCCCGCCGGTGATCACGAGATAGCCCAACGCACGCATGGCTCCTCCTATTCCAGGCAGTCTTTCAAATCAGCACAAGTTGATATCGGGACTGCTGCTATATGACACAATTGTTTCCTTTCGCGCCGCCGCCGATAACATCACGGAAGGAGTGTGGTTGCGAATTTATTACACAGAGAGGGTGTTGCCGTCCCTATTCTTTTGTCATATGGTGCGGTGCATCATAAATCCTGTACCCCAATTTTGCTTATAAAGGGGCGTCGTTCCATGTCGTTGATCTCTCTCGAAGGCAAGCGCGGCCTGGTGGTCGGCATCGCCAACCGCAGCTCGATCGCCTATGGCTGTGCCAAGGCGTTCCGGTCGTTGGGCGCCGAACTGGCCATTACCTACCTCAACGAGAAGGCCGAGCCGCACGTCCGCCCGATCGCCGAGGAGTTGGAAGCCTCCATTTTCCTGCCCTGCGACGTTCGCGGTTCGGGCGAAATCAAGGCGGTGTTCGACACCATCGCCGAGAAGTGGGGCAAGCTTGATTTCGTGTTGCACTCCATCGCCTTCGCGCCGAAGGAGGACCTGCACTCCCGCGTTGTCGACTGCTCGCGCGACGGCTTCATGCTGGCCATGGATGTCTCCTGCCACTCCTTCATCCGCATGGCCAAATATGCCGAACCGCTGATGGCGGACGGCGGCTGCCTGCAGACCGTGACCTTCTTCGGGTCGGAGAAGGTGGTCGAGCATTACAACATGATGGGGCCGGTGAAGGCCGCGCTGGAGAGCGTCACCCGCTACATGGCGGCGGAGATGGGCGACAAGGGCATCCGCGTTCACGCCCTGTCGCCGGGACCGCTGGCCACCCGCGCCGCCTCGGGCATCGACCGTTTCGACGAGTTGATGCAGCGCACCGCCGAGCGCATCCCGAACCACCGTCTGGTGTCCATCGAGGACGTCGGCGCCTACTCGGCCTTCCTGGCGTCCGATGCCGCCAAGTCGGTGACCGGCTCGGTCGTGTTCATCGATAACGGCTACAACATCATGGGCTGATCCCCTCTTCAGGGGAAGACAACCGGCTCAGGCGCCACCCGGAATGGTTTCCGGGTGGCGTTTTGCTTTTACGGCATCCGCACATACCGTCCCGGCGCATCCTCCAGGGTGGGATATCCCGCCGGCGAGTTGCCCATGGGCGGCGGCGGGCGGCGGGCGGTGGAATG
>DASPMK010000247.1:0-6973 GCA_035627075.1 Azospirillaceae bacterium | reverse complement strand
CTCCTGGTGGGTTGTGCCGTGGCCGCCTTTCCCGAGTTCGTCATCCACGGCCCGCCGATCCCGCGCGACCAGCGCCCGCATGGCCCCCATGCGCCGTGGAACCGGCCGGTCACCGATCTGCCGCGCCACGCCGACGGCAACCGGCTGGTCGAATTGTTGTGGACCGGCGCGAGCGATCGGCCCGGCAACTTCAACATCAACATGGATGAAGCTTTCGCCGTGTATTTCACGGAGGAAGCTACGACCCGCCTGCCGGTGTCCGACCGCTTGGGCGGTGCGCTCGACGGGCGGGTGCTGGCGTGGCACCCCGATTGGCGCATTCCGCCGGGTAGCGATCGCAAGGTGATCCTGCTCGACCGCGCGGCGGGGCGGGAGTTGAACCTGTTCCAGGTGTTCGTTGAAAGCGGCCGGCTTCGCGTCGGCAACGGCTCGGCGGTACCGGGGCGCTACGATACCTACGAAGGTGTAAACCCGCCGTCACGGGGGGCGGGCATTCAGTATTCAGCCATGCTGGTGCGCCCGTTCGAGATCGAACGCGGCGCCATCGACCATGCGCTGGCCATGTCCATCAACAACACCGATGGCACCGCCTTTGTGTCACCGGCCTCCAAGCTGGAGCATCCCGGCCGCCCCACCGGCATCCCGGAGGGCACCCGTTTCGCACTGACCATCTCCGACGCCGAGGTCGAGGCGTGGATCGGGAGCCTGCCGCCGGAGGTGCGGCTCCGGATGGAGGGGGCGGCGCGTACCGTCGCACGGGCCTTGCGCGACTACGGCTGGTTCATCACCGACACCGGCGGAGCCGGCAGCTTCGAGTTCGAAGCCCGAGCCTCGGCTGAGGTGGTGTGGGAGCGGCTGGGCCTTGCCGATCTTGAGGGCCGCGACGGAAAACTCTACCCTCGCGATCTCCTGGACGGGTTGTTCACGCGGTGGAATATCGTTGCGTTGGCGTCCAGCGACCATTATCCGCCGCCCCGCCGCAACGAACACCGTGTCAGCCGGCACCAGCCGGGTGGGACGGGCGGTCGTCGCCGGCCTGATCGCGGCGGTCCAGTGCCTCTTCGTCAGGGTCGCGCTGCCTCACGCCGGCCAGCACGATTCCCACGGTGACACCGCCCAGCACCGCTCCCACCGCCACTCCCAACGCAAACCACATGACCGGCGCCTCCTTTTCCCGCGATGCTAGGTGAACAGTGTGCCCTGCCTGCATGTCCGTCAAGGGTGGGCGCTCCGTGGTGGTGCCCTGTACGAGCATCCTTCCGATGCCCCGTGAGGGGGCGGCGATCGCCTCGTCTATCCTGACGCCCGCTTTGTTTCCGAGCAAAAGGGGAAGCCGCATGCGTCCGCCGCGCGTCGTTATGATCATTCAGTACTATGTTCCGATGCTGGCCGGAGCCGAACGGCAGCTCGCCACCGTCGCGCCCCGGCTTGCCCGCGCCGGGTTGGACGTCCATGTCATCACTCGCCATGCGCCCGGCCTGGCGCCGTTCGAGATGATCGACGGGGTCTCGGTCCACCGGCTGGCCAGCCGTGGCCCCAAGGCGGCGGTGTCCCTGGGTTTCACCGCCTTGGCCCAGCCGCTCATCCGGCGGCTTCGGCCCGACGTGGTGCATGCTCATGAGCTGTTGTCGCCCACGACCACCGCGCTGGTTGCCAAAGCCATGCTGGGAATGCCGGTGGTGGCCAAGGTGCTGCGCGGCGGCCTTTTGGGCGACATCGACAAACTCCGGGGTGACCGCCTCGGCCGGCTGCGGTTGGCCGCCATCAGCCGGTGGGTCGATGCCTTCGCGGTGATCAGCCGTGAAATCGACGAGGAGCTGGCGGCCATCGGCGTGCCGCCCGACCGGCGTGTCTTCCTGCCCAACGGTGTCGACGTGCAGCATCACAAACCACTCGATCCCGACGCCAAGCGCGCGTTGCGGGCATCGCTCGGCCTGCCGGCCGACGCACCGGTGGCGTTGTTCGTCGGCCGGTTCGAAGAGGAAAAGCGCCCGGTCGCGTTGGCCGAGTTATGGCCCGCCGTGCGGGCCGCCGTGCCCGGTGCCGAGCTGGTCATGGTCGGCCGCGGCGCCCTGGCCGAGGCGCTCGGCGATTCCGCCGGGCCGGGGGTGCGCTTGGTGGGCTATCACAAGGACGTGACGCCGTACTATCAGTCCGCCGACGTGTTCGTACTGCCCTCCGCTACCGAGGGGCTGTCGAACGCGTTGCTGGAAGCCATGGCTTCGGGCCTCGCCTGCGTGGCGACGGCGGTGGGCGGGGCGCCGGACCTGATCCGGCCGGGCCTTTCCGGACATTTGGTGACGCCTGGTGACGAAAGAGGCCTGCGGGCGGCGCTGGTCGACGCTCTGACCGCCGTCGGGTCGGCGGAGATGGGCCGGGCGGCGCGGCACAAGGTGGTGACGGGCTATTCGCTGGACGCTACCGTGGAGAAGCTGATCGAGCTTTACAGCCGGTTCAGCCCCGCCGTCGATGTGCGGCGGCCGAACACCGCCACCACCCCGGCACACAGGGCGCGGTAGCGTCCCCACAGGACGGCGGCGTAGACGGTGGCCCCAACGGCCACCGTCGCCGGCAGGCGTAAGGCCGCCGAAGCATCGTCCAACCCCTGGATCGCGGCAAGGCAGGCCAACGTCATCACCGCACCGGCCACGAGGGCGGGTTCGAGCGCGCGCAGAATCTCGCCCACCGAAACCCGGATGAAGCGCACGGCCAGCGCGAAGGTCATAACCGATACCACCGCCGTCAGCCCCGCCTGGGTTTGGGCCAGCGTGGCGATGCCGCGCCCGGCGGCCCACCAGAACAGCGGAACCGCCAGCGCCAGATGCGCGATGTTGCGCAGGTTGAGGATGGACGGTCGCCCGACCGCCTTGAAGACATCGCCCGTGTTGAATCCCAAGGACGCGACGAGGGCGGAAACGGCCAGGGCTTGCAGGACCGGCACGCTGGGCGCCCAGTGCGACGGGTAGAACACCGCCATGAAGTCGGCGGCGATCAGCGCCAGCCCCAGCGAGGCGGGCACGGTGAGCATGGCCACGTACCGCATGGTCGCCAGGAACCCGGAGCGCAACGCGTCGGGGTCCTCTTGTACCTTGCTGTAAGCGGGGAAGACGGCTTGGCTCACCATGTAGCAGGTATTGGCCACCACCAGTTCGGGGATCATGGCGGCAAAGGTGTAGAAGCCCAACTGGGTGACGTCCAGCAGACGCCCGATCATGAGGAAGTCCACGTTTTTCAGCGCCATGCCGATGAGCCCGATGGAGACGATGTGCAGGCCGTAGCCCGTCAGGTCGCGGGCAAGGCGCGGTTCGAAGGCCAAACGCGGGCGCCAGGGCGTCATGGTCCAGTACATTGCCGCTCCGACGGCAAGGCCCAGGAGGTGCGCCCACACCAGGCTCCACACCCCGAAGCCGGCCAGCGCGAGCGCGATGCCCGCTCCCCCCTTGACTGCCGCCTTGATGATCTCAGGCAGGAAGCGCCGGCGGAAGTCCATCTCCTTGCGCATCCGTGCGATATGGATGTTGGCCAGCCCATTGATGAAAAACGAAAGCCCCAGCGCCTGCATGATCGGTACCGTGCGCGGGTCGCCGAAGAAATCGGCCACCGGCGGGGCCGCCAGCGCCGCCACCGCTGCCAGTGCCGCCCCCATGGCGATGTTGATGCCGAAGGCGACATCGGTGGCGCGGTCCATGTCGCCGCGCCTCTGCACCAGCGCCGCCCCGACCCCAAGGTCGGAGAAGGCGTCCAGTGCCGTTACCGCCATCATTGCCAGCGCCAGCAGGCCGAAATCCTCCGGGCTGAGGAGTCTGGCGAGCACCAGGGTGGTGACGAAGACGAGCAGCTTGCTCGCCAAGAAGGTGCCGTACACCCAGATGGTACCCGTTACGGTCGCTTTGACCAGGGAATTGACTGTCTGCATAGCCGGCATGATACGGCCTGCCGGCAAGGCCACAACGGCACGGACGGAGGGAAGACACGCACGGTGGAGTAACCCTGTGGCCACAGCCTTTCCCGCAGCCGTACTGGCTGTCCGCGTGGGTTCCGGCCCGTCCCGCCCACCACGATAATCGCCACACCTCTCCTCCTCCTGACATGGCGACGATCATGGCCGAAATCCTGACGGCAGTGGTGCTGATCCTGGTGGGCGCGCAGCTCTATCACTACCTGGGCTACCCGGCGCTACTGTGGGCGCTCAGCCGCCTGTTCCCCCGGCCGATGGTGGCGGCGGCTTCCAGCCGGCCGCGGGTATCGCTGATTCTCGCCGCCTACAACGAGGCCCCGATCATCGCCGCCAAGCTGGAGAACAGCCTGACGCTGGACTATCCCGACCTGGAGATCGTCGTCGTCTCCGACGGGTCCGATGACGGCACCGAGCGGGTGGTGGCGGGCTTCGCCGGGTACGGTATCATCAGCCTGCACGACCCCGTCCGGCGCGGCAAGGGTATGGCCATGAACCGGGCGGTGGCGATGGCCACCGGCGATATCCTGGTGTTTTCCGACGCCAACGCCTTCTGCGCGCCCGAGGCGCTGGCGCGGCTGGTCGCCCCCTTCTGCGATCCCCAGGTCGGTTTGGTCAGCGGTCGCAAGACGGTCCGCCGGTTCGATGCCGAAGGCCGCCCGTCCGCCCTTGGCCAGTCGGACGGGCTGTACTGGCGCTACGAGTCCCTGATCAAACAATGGGAAAGCCGCCTCGATTCCACCGTATCGGTGGTGGGCGAACTGATGGCGATCCGCCGCGCGCTCTACGCCCCGGTACCGCCGGCGGTGATCAACGACGATGCCTTCCAGTGCCTGCAAACCCTGCGGCGGGGCTACCGCGTCCTTTACGAGCCGGCGGCGATGACCTGGGAGTTGCCGTCCGCCACCACGCGGGAGGAGGTGGTGCGCCGCCGCCGCATGACCGCGGGTCGCTGGCAGCTTCTCACAGGGGGGGGCGGCTGGCCGTGGCACCGGCCGATGGTGGCTTTCTTCCTGTTCTCCCACAAGTTCTTGCGGTTGATGCTTCCCTTCGGAATGATCGGCGCGCTGGCCGCCAATCTGGCGCTGCTGGCCTTTCCGCCGCTCCACCCGCTCCTGGCGACGCTTCTGGCCGGACAGGCGGTCTTCTACGCCTTGGCTGTGGCGGGTCTGGTCGGGGACCGGACGGGGCGACACTGGCGGCTGCCGTATCTGGCCTACTACCTCACCGAAAGCAATCTCAGCGCGCTGAGAGGGCTGGCCGCCTTCTTGAAGGGCTCCCAGGCCGTGACGTGGCAAAAGGCCCAGCGGCTCGCCCCGCCGCCGGCCGACGCGAACTGATGCCGGTGGGTCAGAGGCGGTGCCCGCGCGCCGCCTCGTCGTCATAGAGGGAGAGGGTTTCGGCGACCATGCGGCGGGTATCGAAGCGGTCGCGCACCAGGGCGCGGGCGGTTTCGCCCAAGGCCCGTGCCGCCTCGGGATGGCGGAGGCTGCGGTCGAGCGCCTCGGCCAGGGCCTCCGGGTTGCCCGGCGGCACCAGCCAGGCGGTGGCGTCATGGATGAAGAACTCGGCCAATCCCGGAATGTCGCTCATCACCAGCGGCAGGCCGCGCAGGGCTGCTTCCAGCGCGGTGTAGGGCAATCCCTCGGATTTGGACGGCAGGCAGAACAGGTCGGCTTCGGCCAGAAGCGCCGGCACATCGGCGCGGAAGCCGGTGAAGTGGACCATATCGCCCAACGCCAACCTCTGCGCTTCGGCACGCAGAGCGGCATCTTCCGGCCCGTCGCCGATCACCAGCAGCCGCAGGCCCGGCTGGCGGTCGCGCAGACGGTACAGCGCCCGCAACAGGAAGGAATGCCCCTTGACGGGATCGAGCCGCGCCACGATCGCCGCGACCCGTGTGTCCTCTCCCCAGCCGAGTTCGGCACGCAGGCCGGCGGGCTGGACCGGACGGTCGTCAAACTCGATGCCGTTGTAGCTGAGCGTCACCCGTTCGTCGCTCACGCCCAGCGAGAGGACATACGAGCGCACCGTCGCCGACACGGTGAGAAACCGGCAACCGAGGCGGCTGTTGAGGCGCAAGGCCCCCTCGTGCAGGCGAGGGCGGAAAAAGCCTGAATTGGTGTCGCGGTAATGGCTGTGGACAGTGGCGACGCACGCCCCCACCCCGGCCAGCCGCGCCGCCGACAGGCCCCAGTACTGGGACTGCGGGTTGTGGGCGTCCACCACCGCGAAGCCCTCGCGCCGGATCAGGGCGAACAGGGCGGCCCCCAGGCGGGGATCGGAACGGCGGAACGGCAGCGGCCGGACCGCCAGCCCTTCCGCCGCCAACCGCTGTTGCACCGGCGAGCCCGCCAAGGTGGCGACGGCGTAGTGACGGCCCGAGGCGTGGAGCGCGCGGGCCATCTGCATCACCCGCACGTCGGCGCCGCCGAACCGCAGCGACAGATCCACCAGCAAAACGGAAGGAGATGAGGCCAGCATGGGGGCAGCTCCTTCAGGGTAGGACCGTGCGTCGGTGCGGCGACCGCTCGGCCATGACATCATGATAGATGGCGGTGGTGCGTTCGGCCCATCGGGCCGGGGTCATGCGGCGGCCGAAGGCGTCTCGCGCCGCCCGCCCCATGGCTGCCCGCCGTTCGGGGGCGGCGGCCAGCACCGTCAACGCCTCGGCCAGGGGTTCGACCTCGCCCGGCGGTACCACGAAGCCGGCTTCGGGCGGTACCGCGCCGGGTACATCTCCCACCGCCGAGGCCACCACCGGCAGGCCCACCGACATCGCCTCCAGAAGCGCCATGGGCAACCCCTCCGACAGGGACGGCAGGACGTAAACGTCGGCCTCCGCCAGAAGCGCCGGCACATCGGTGCGGTGGCCGGTGAAATGCACGACATCGCCAAGGCCCAACCGGGTGGTTTCGGCCCGCAGCCGCTCCCGTTCCTCGCCGTCGCCGACGATGACGAGGCGCAGGCTGGGCGCGCGATCGCGCAGACGGCGCAAGGACTCCAGCAGCACCGGCA